>JALTDM010000115.1 GCA_027074135.1 Bacteroidales bacterium | reverse complement strand
TTATGATCCCATAATTTATTATTGTTTATTTATCAAATCATTAACTAATTTTTTTAGTTCGTCAATTTCTTTCTGTTGTTTTTCTATGATTTTTTGTTGTTCTTGCACAGCTTTTACTAGCGGTACTACAAATTCAGCGTATCTTAATCCATAGTAATCGTTGTTGTTTTTTGGTTTGTCCACTCCGCTAAATTTGTATCCTACATCTTCTGCAGCTTGTTCCACTTCTTGTGCAATAAATCCCGAGCACACCATTTGTTCTTTGATTTGTTCTGCTTTATATAACCTTAAACTGTCCGGAGTATTTAAAAATTTAGCAATGGCGTTCATGTCTAAGTGGTAAGTAACAGGATGCAATTTCATAATGAAATCCAAACCATGAACATCTTCTTTTATATCTTTCTTGAATCTTTTATCCGAAACATTTGTCCAACTTACAAAGCCACCAATGCTGGTAATATCGCTATTACCTAATCTTATTTGATTGTTTGCTGTTATTTCAGTCTCATAACCTATGGCTGTAGAATTATAGTAGTTGTTGTTATAGTAAGCCGCAAAACCTATAGCAGTATTATAACTTTCTGTAGTATTATTAGATAAAGCGGCATATCCTATGGAAGTGTTACTGTTACCTGTAGTATTTTCTGCTAAACTTCTCCAGCCTGATGCTGTATTATAACTACCCGTAGTATTATTTGTTAATACCTGATATCCATTTGCAGAGTTTCTGATTCCTGTTGTATTGTCTGCCAAAGCTCCCCAGCCAATTGCCGTATTTTCGTATCCTGAAGTGTTGTGGAATAAAGCACTTGTACCAATTGCAGTATTACAATAACCTGTTGTGTCATAAGTAAGAGTCATATATCCCACAGCAGTATTGTCATAACCTGTAGTATTATATTCAAGTGAACTATTCCCAATAGCTGTATTATTCGAGCCGGTGGTATTATCTCTTAAAGAATAAGTACCTATTGCAGTATTGTGATAACCTGATGTATTTGTTTTACCGGAACTATACCCAATGAAAACATTATAATTATTACTTAAATCGTCTGCTGCTCCGGCATATTGTCCGACAAACACTGAGTATCCGGTATTTAATATTTCAATTTGTCCTTTATTTGTTATGCGGGTCTTTGTCGAATTATTTATTTTTATCTCTAAATCAGCATTATCTGTTGTCCCAATAAAATTTGTTCCGGGCACTGTTCCTTCATTGCCGGTTAAGCTCCAAGCATTTCCGGTATTTTCGGAGTTTTTTGCATACAATGCATAAGGCACACTTAATAGTTGTGTTGTACCGGATATCGTATAATTTGAACCTCCATTGAGGTCAATTTCTGTTTTAATAAAATATGGTCCGTTTGACCAGTCAATAGAAGAAAAATCTCCACTAATAACAGAACCCGAACCAATTTCTACAGTTACAAGACCATTTGCATTTGTTGTTGGTATTTGAGTCTCTACATAAACGGGAGATCCCATCGTTGAGTCTTGAATAATGCTTATTTGCATTCCTATGGTTTGATTTGTAACCAAATTATTGTTGGCGTCTCTTACTACTGCTTGATAACTCATAGATTCCGGCACTTGTCCAAAAACCGAAGATAAAATTAATAGATTGTAAATAATTAAGACTCCTAATACTTTTAAAAAAATAATAATTTGTGCTTTCATTGGTTTGAGTTTTATTTTGTTTTAATTTGTTGATGAAAGTGATAATTTGGGGAACTGTATGGATTTATGAAAAGATAATTTCTTTTTTCTCCACAAAAGAAGAATAAAACATACAACCTTATTTTGATACAACAATTCTCAAATCATTACAACCATCAACTAAAATTAAAAATTGTTTTTTATAATCTTAAAAGTTTTTATATGATTTTTATTGTTTGTTATTTTAATGAAATAAGTTCCGGTGACCCAATTATCTGTTTTTATCAGAGTTTTGTTTTGTCGTATTTTAGCTTCTTTTAGAATTTGTCCATTGATATCAATGACGAAAAATTGCAATTTTGGGGACTTATAATTGTCTGTTTTTATTGCCAAATAGTTTGTGGTCGGATTTGGATAAACTGAAATATTTAGGTTGCTTGATTCCGGGATTCCATAGACAATAGAAATTTCATAGGGTTGTTGAACTCCTTCAGTAATAGAATATCCATTAGTTCCTGTTTGAGATTTGTAAAGAACTTGTCCAATAGAAAAACTCACAGAGCCACTTGTTCCTGTCGCTACACCACCGGATACTGTTGGAGATTCTTGTGCCTGCAGTGCAGGTGGAAAAAGTGTAATGCAAATAAAACCGATAAAAATTTTATAAAATAATCGCATCGTAAATATGTTTGGATAGGTAAAGGTATATAAGTTCTCCTTCTCTACCAAATAAAAATGTTATTTAAATGCATTATTGCAGGATGACAACAGAGAGGTTTTAGCTATCTACAATATGATTCCGGAATTGATTAGAGAGGTTGCACAGGGATTTTAAATGAACAACGAAAATGCGTGGAGCTTTGCCAAGTCCTGAAACAACAATATTACTGTTAGGTTATGTTGCTATGAACAAAAAGGCATACCAAAGAAAAGTGCCAAAATTTAACTATGACAAATCATTTAATTGGGAGGAATAGTTATGAAAGAAGAAAAAGACATAAGACAATTGCAAGAATTTCGCTTCGGCTACGCTTCCGCTTAGTTCTTGCAAAAAATTATTAACAAAATAATTTTGATTATTTTTACAAAAGTGAAACCTCAGACACACAAAAACAGGACATTACCTTTTTAGAAAATAGATTAGAAATTTTTCGTGAAATTTAATAAAAAGTAAATCTGAAAAACGGTTAAAAAGTGTTGCCTGTTTTGATGTTGTAAATTTCCCAATTTTATCTTTGATATTAAAGTTAAATTATTCGGTGGGATTTTCTTCTTTTTCGTAAGCATCAATTATTTTTCGCACTATCGGATGACGTACAACATCTCCTTTATCAAAAAAGATAAAATCTATGCCGGGAATGCCTCTGAATAAATCTAAAGCATGGACAAGACCGGATTTTTTGTGGTGTGGTAAATCAATTTGTGTAATATCTCCTGTTACAATAAATTTGGAATTTTGCCCCATACGTGTCAAAAACATTTTTAACTGGCTGTCGGAAGTATTTTGAGCTTCATCCAATATAACGAAAGCATTTTCTAGAGTGCGTCCCCGCATATATGCTAACGGTGCAACTTCGATAAGTTGTTCGTCATACATTTCTTCCAACTTCTTTTTGGGCAACATATCTACTAAGCCGTCATACAGTGGTTGTAAATACGGATCTAATTTTTCTTTCATATCTCCGGGCAAAAATCCCAGTTGCTCACCTGCTTCCACGGCAGGACGCGTGAGAATAATTTTTTTTACAAGCCTTTCTTTAAAAGCCTTTACGGCAAGAGCTATTGCCACATAAGTTTTCCCTGTTCCTGCCGGTCCGATAGCAAAAACCAGGTCGTTTTTCTTTACACTTTTTACCAGTTCGTACTGATGAACGGTTCGCGGTTTTATTACCTTGCCCTTGTCCCCGAAAACTATAACTTCTTCTTTTTGTTTAGGAAATACTAAAGAATTTGTATTTCCCATAACCATTTCTTCAATTATAGTAATGTTTATATTATTATGATAGTGAAAATATTCTAATAATCGTTCTATAACACTATTTAACTCTAGAACATCTGTTTCTCCACCAAGTAAAATAAGTTCGTCACCCCTTGTGACAATTCTTACCTTAGGGAAAAAAGTTGCTAAAAAATTGATGTTTTTATTTTGAACGCCAAAAAAATTAATAGCTTCTATTCCTTTTAGGGAAATATTCAATTCCATTATGGGAAATATTTAAAAATACGATTCCATCTGATTTTGTGAAATAAGTCTTTTTTACTGTCTATCGAGAACCAAATTAATTTAACTTTACCTACAACATGGTCTTCCGGTACAAAACCCCAATATCTGGAATCAGCAGAATTGTACCTGTTATCACCCATCATAAAGTAATAATTCATCTTAAATGTGTAAGAATTTACTTCTTTACCGTTTATGTAAATTTTCCCATCTGCTACTTTTAAGTCGTTTTTTTCATACACACGAATAACACGCTTGTATAACGGTAAGTTTTTCAATGTCAATTTTATTGTAGAACCTTTTTTGGGTATATACAGTGGTCCGAAATTATCTTCATTCCAAGGGTAGTCTTTACTGAACGGGAAAATATCCGGATTACGTTGTCCTTTGGGCGCTATTTCGCGGGTAATACTTTTTATGTTTCTAAAATTTTTTATTCGTTCATAATTTTCTTTGGTGAGATTCGCATAAAATACATTTGGGTTTTCTCCGTCACGATATACTTCGTTAATATCATACTTTTCAAGAATCCGCGGATTTATAAAAGTGCCGTCTGTGACAATACGGTATTGTAATTGTAACCCGTCTGGATTAAATTCCGGTTTACTATTTATATAAACTTGTCCATCTATTATTTGTAATGTATCTCCAGCAATAGCTACACATCGTTTTACATAATTTTCTTTTTTATCTACAGGTCTCACAAGTAAATCACCACAAATAGGTTTGCCGGTCATAGGATTTAACGCCTTATTATTTATAACTACATCACGACCATATTGGCGGCACAATCTATAGTAACTTACTTCTTGCCAATTTGCACATACCGTATCTCCCTCAGGGAAGTTGAAAACAACAATATCACCTCTTTTTACATGCCCTAAGCCTTTTAGCCTGTGATAAGGATTCTGTATCCAAGTCACATAAGAAGGCGTATGGTCAGTAAACGGCAATGTGTGATGAACAAACGGGAACGATAGCGGAGTTTCAGGTACACGTGGTCCATAAGACACTTTACTTACAAACAAATAATCGCCAACGAGCAAAGTTTTTTCCATAGAAGGTGTTGGGATGGTGTAAGCCTCAATTACGAATAATCTCAGCATCCAAGCGGCAAATCCCGCTACAATCAAGGCATCCACCCATTCCAAAATCTTGGGCTGCTTTTCCACATTCCTTTTTTTCCAAAAAGTCCACCAAACCTTTTGAGTGATATAAAGGTCAAAAATTATTATTTCACCGAGTAGAAACCAATAATTACCAAGCCATATTACCCACAGAATGTATATGGTGGAAAACAAAGCAAATTTGAAATACCTGTTTTTCCAGAAAGAAAAGATTTTTTTCATTTTTCCGCTTATTTTGAACTTCAAAGATATTACTAAAATTTTATTTACTTATGATTTTCACATAAGAACGCAAAAAACGTATTTATATTTTTATAGTGAGAGATATTTAAACTTTCATCTTTATTTTTTCTTTTGCAGCCATAATAATAAATTGCAATCTGTTAATCACATTTACTTCACTTATATCATTGTCAAAATCAAGAAATAGAAGACTCATTTGCGGGTATAATTCTTTAACTTTCTTTTCAATACCTTTAGATACAATATGATTTGCTATACACCCGAAAGGTTGTAGGCTGACAACCTGACTTACACCTTTTTCGGCAAATTCGGATATTTCGGCAGGAATAAGCCAACCTTCACCGAATTGATTTGCAAGGTTTATTATTTGTTCGGCTTTTTTACTCATATTAAAGATTGAATCTGGCTTATCAAAGAAGCGGTATGAATTCATTATCGAATCTACTTTCCTAACATAATACTGAACGTATTTTTTGAAAAACCAAACAATATTATCACTAAATGAAGCGTGCCTTAGTTTTGCTTTTTTATTTATTTTTATGTTTACAAAATCTTGAATAAAGAAATCAATCAACGGCGGAACTTTAACTTCGATGCCTTGTTTTATCAGCCAGTTTACAACATTATTATTACCGAATGAGTTGTATTTGATATAAATCTCTCCTACTATACCTATTTTCGGTCTTCCTATAAAATCAACTTCTACATTATTAAAATCATTAACAGATTCTCTCAATAGGTTGAAAATTTCTTTTACATTTCTTGTCTCAACAAAATGTTCGGCTAAAGAATAATACTTATCTACAAGTTTTTTGGCAGCACCTTTTTCCTTTTCCCTAACCACAGTAGAATAGTACATTTGTGCCATTGCATCAGAAAACAACAAGCCTGCTAAAGTTACAGGCAAAATCTTCTTCCAGTTAATTACAAAACCCGGCTGTGGATTTATGGTTTTACCGCTTGTGCCTACTGCTACCACAGGAATATCGGCATATCCTGCCGATATCATTGCCTTTTTTATCAATGACAAATAAGTACTTGCCCGACATTGCCCCCCTGTTTGTGTTATTCCAACGGCTATTTCATCCCTTTTATATTTCCCTGATTTAAGTGCATTTATTACATCTCCAACTACAACAGTGGCAGGGTAACAAATTTCATTATTTGAATATTTAAGTCCATATTCAACGGAAAATTTGGTAGGAGGCTCAAGATTAACATAATTATATCCATTGAACGAAACAGAGCAGGAAGTAAAGGTGAGTAAAATTCTGAAAAGAACGGTCCCAATATAGTCCTTCTTTTGTCTTTATCTGTAAAATGAGGAGTATTTATCCTTTCTTTCAATTCGGTTTTTTCTCTCTCTTTTTTCAATTTTAACGATTCCAGAAGCGACCTCAATCTCAACTTAACGGAACCAATACTATTTATGTCGTCTATCTTTATTACAGTATGAATTTTATCTCCCATTCTCAATATTGCGGCTATTTCATCTACAGTTATGGCATCAGGTCCACACCCGAAAGAATTTAACTGAACCAATTGAAACTCACCCCCTTGCTCTACCACCCATTGTGCTGCATTATACATTCTGTTGGGATATTCCCATTGGCTTATTACTTGTAACTGACTCAAATCAAGATTTTTAGGTTTAGGTACCGAATCTTCCGTGAGCACATCAACACCCAAATTGGTCAAAATAGAAGGTATTTTGTGATTGATAAGCGGGTCGGTGTGATATGGCCTGCCAACAAGCACTATTGACATATCAGTGTTTTTATTAGTCTTAACTTTATTTATTATTTCTTGTCCTTTATCTTTTACAGTTTTTTTAAACCGTTTTTGTTCTTCCAAAGCTAAGGTAAACGCTTTTTTTACTTCTTCTTTTCTAACACCGAACTTTTTCAGATAATTAAAGCAAGCCTTAAACAAAAGGTCTTCGTCATTATAATTTATTATCGGGCTGTCAACCGGAATGTTATATTTCTTTTCAGGTTCTATACTGTTTCTTATTACATCGGCGTACCCACTTACCACAGGACACATATATGTGTTGTCAACTTCTTTAAATTCGGTTTTTTGGTAATATTCCATCGGATATAAAATCCTGTCCGGTTTTTTTTCAATCAATGACAGAATATGGCCGTGAACCAACTTTGCAGGAAAACACACGTTATCCGACATAATCGTTCCTTGTCCGGCTTCGTACAATTTATCATTTGACTCGTCTGACAAAATAATCTCGAATCCGAGGGAAACAAGTAGTTTGTTCCAGAAAGGATAATTTTCGTACATATTCAATGCACGCGGAATACCTATTTTCGGTCTTTTTTTATTTGCTAATGTTTTGTCAACGAGCGGTCGATTATAGAGCAAATCGTATTTATACTCAAACATATTGAAGCCTTCGGCTCGCTTTTCGCCGGAATTATAGAAATATTTTTCACACTTATTGCCCGAATAAAAAACATTATTATTGTCAAAAATGAATTTAGTAATACTGCAATTATTTGCACAACCTTTACAGCGCAGGGTTTTAGTCGTAAAATTACTTATACCGTTTGCTGTTTTTATTTCTCTAATTTCAGCATCAGGATTTTCTTTTATTTGCTTTGTATATTCTTTTAGAGAAATCAGTGCCGTACCGTATGCTCCCATTAGTTCCGGCATATCGGTGCACATCACATCTTTTTGGGTAAGTACTTCAAGAGCACGGTGAACAGCAGGATTTTTAAATGTTCCGCCTTGCACCACAATATGGTCTCCCAATTCATTAACATCGTGGAGTTTCAGAACTTTGTAAAGAGCATTTTTTATTACTGAAATTGCCAGCCCTGCAGAAATATCTTCGACAGAAGCATTTTCGCGTTGGGATTGTTTGACTTTAGAATTCATAAACACAGTGCAACGGGTGCCCAAATCAACAGGATGAAGAGCATCCATTGCTTTTGTGGCAAAATCACCGACCGTGAATCCCAAAGTGTTTCCAAATGTTTGAATAAAAGATCCGCATCCTGACGAACAACTTTCGTTCAATTCTATTCTATTTATGATGCCATTTTCTATAAAAATAGCTTTCATGTCTTGTCCTCCAATATCCATTATAAAAGAAACATCGGGATCAAGTTCTGCCGCGGCTGTGAAATGTGCGATTGTTTCTACAACTCCTTTTTGTAACCCAAATGCCGCTTTAATCAAATCTTCACCATAACCTGTTGATGTAGCGTAAACAATTTTTAATGGTTTGTCGGGTCTCTCTTTTTTTACCTTTTCTTCAAATTTTTTAAGTCCTTCTTCTATTACCTTTATAGAATTACCTTGATTATTTGCATAGTACCTGAAAAGCAATTCTTTGTTTTCTCCTATTATTGCAATCTTACTGGTGGTAGAACCCGAATCAATCCCCATAAAACAAATATCGCCGTCATATTCGGCAATCGGGATCTGCTTAATTTTCATCTTTTCTCTATTCTCATACCATTGTTCTTTTTCTGCTTCATCTTTGAACAAAGGACTGAGCCTGTCTTTTATTACAACATTTTTTGAAGTTCTCTCCAATTCACCCAAAAACTCTTGTACATTAAATGTTTTATTATCATTGTCTATCGATAAAGCTGTACCGTATGCAGGGAAAAACAAATCATATTCAGATTCAGCTACATCTTCAGGTTTCAGGCTTAATTTTTTTATAAAAGAATTCTTAAGTTCACTCAAAAACCTAAACGGACCTCCGATAAACATAACCTTCGGGTTTATATCAAATCCCCTTGCCAAAGTATTCATTGTTTGAACCACAACAGCTTGAAAAGTAGAAATTGCAATATCCGGAATTGGAATTTTGCGACTTAATAAATTTTGTATATCTGTTTTAGCAAACACACCGCACCTGGAAGCTATAGGATAAATTTTATTATGTTGTTTGGCAAGATTGTTTAATTCTTCCAAAGAAATATTTAATAAAGATGCTATTTGATCTATAAAAGCACCCGTTCCTCCGGCACAACTTCCATTCATTCTGATGTCGGAGCCCTACCTTCACTAAAAAATATCATTTTAGAATCCTCTCCTCCTATGTCAATAAGTGTTTTAACTTCAGGATATTTCTTTTTGACAACAACTGTGGTAGCTACTACTTCCTGAATGAAAGGCAAACTCATCTTTTCAGATATTCCGAATCCTGCCGATCCAGTAACAGACAGGCTAAACAATTTATTGCCTATTTTATTACCCAATTCTTTAAAAATACCGGATACTGTTTCGGTAATTTTAGTGTTATGCCTAATGTATTTTTTAAAAACTACTTTATCTGTAATAGGTTCTAATGCAGTTACTTTTGCAGTAGTTGAGCCAACGTCAAGACCTATTTTATAAACAAAATTTCCCATACTTAAGAAAGTAAATGATTACTTACGTAGTAATCTAAACAAATTTAAGGCATAAAAATACAATAAATGTTTAAAATATTAGTAATAAATTCTACTTATTTATGGTGTTTTAAAAATTATCCTCTGCATACCACTCTGCAAAAGATGTTGCTGTTTCGTATAATCTTACGCTGTGCAAAGTTATGCTTTCGGGAAGTTTTGACTTAATGATTTCGGCATAATAAACCACAAGATTCTCCGCCGTAGGCTGAAAATCGACAAGATGCACCCTGTCAAACATTTGCTTTACGCCTGATAATGCCGACACATCGGCTTTTGAATTCAACACTACGCTGTGGTCAAATTTATCCACAATATTTTCTTTTACGATTTTTTTCAAGTCACCGAAGTCAATCACCATTCCAAGTTTTGGAAAGTCGGTGTTGGATATTTGTTTGCCTTTTACGGTAATGTGCATTATGTAAGAATGTCCGTGCAAGTTACTGCACAATCCGTCGTAGTTCCACAAAGCATGAGACATTTCCCACCCGAAAATTTTTGTTATTCGTATTGTTTGTTGTTTCATGGTCTAAGTTTTTCAGTTAAATTTTTATATTACTTATTTCACATCAATGATTCAAAGTTAATCATTTTCAGCTTTTCAAACTTTTGTTTTCATAGAATACATTACAATTCTGTAGAATAACAATCATTTTCATAATCAATTTATCTGAGTATTGGAAGATTATAGTTAGAAATATTTATCTTTGTCTATCAGTATAACGTTCTGTTTTTGCTATTAAAAAAAAATAATTTCCATAGTTATATTTTTCAAAGTAAGATATTGTGATATTTTATGATATTAAACAAATTGTATGCACTTTAAACTTAAAATAATATTTCTGTTTTTGATTTTAATTTCATTTAAAACAAATGCTCAAAAAAAATCTGAATTTGACAGTTTATACAATTATTGCATTAACC
>JALTDM010000114.1 GCA_027074135.1 Bacteroidales bacterium | reverse complement strand
ATATATTTACTAATTAACACAAAACTTTATAAACTACCTTTTATTTTCCTTTAGAAGCTCGTGTGATAAACCATTAAGAAATTAAGGAACATTAAGAGAGATGAAGAAATAATTGAGCAAAACAACTCGCTTAATAATCTTAATTTATCTTAATGCCTTAATGGTTAAAAAAAAATAAAATAAACCTATCCTTTTAGTATAATTAAAAGTTTTTACCTCCTATATGCCACAACCACCTGCAGTTTGTATGTTTTCACTTTCCCATCACCGCTTACGGCTTCCACATAAACTATATAAATTCCGCCGGGTGTTTTTATGCCGTAATCGTTTGTGCCGTCCCAAATTATGCTGCCTTCGGTAGCAACCGATTCTTTTTCAGCAAGGGTTTTTACAGGTCTGCCCGCCGCATCAAACACTATTACCGTAAGAGTGTAGCCGGGTTGCGAGAAGTTGTAATTTACAAGCAAAACATCTTTGTAGCCGTCATTGTCGGGCGAGAACAAATCTTCCGAGAGCCACACCTGTGAATTGTTATCAAGCGGGTTTTCTACATATTGAGAATTTTGATAAGTAGGAGTTCCAAATCCGCAATCTTGCGATGCAGAGTGCCAGTTGCTTTCATCATTTGTAGGCAGGTAATAATTTATACGTTCCAGCGCCACTCCCTTGGTGGAAGACAGCAAATAAAATTGCATTTTGTCGTTATACTCAAAGTAATCAATGGCTTCCAGCCACTTGTTTATTATTGCCACATTGCCCTCTTTTGTGGGAAGTGATGGCATAGATTTTACCGCAATAAAATTATCGGGATTTTTTGCATAATAGCATTTTTTTACTGCTGTGGGATTTTCCGTAACTACTAAGAATGTTCCCGGCATCATAAGTCTGCTTTCGTCGGATAGGACAGCTATGTTTTTGTATCCCGAAGTATCTTCTTCATCTTTGTTGGCAAGACGCAGGGTAGCTAAATCTACCGAATGATTGGAAGCATTGTAAATTTCCACATAATCGCTGCAACCGTCAAGCGGATTGTAAAGCACTTCGTTTATTACAACATCACCTTGCAGGGCTTGCACAGGTACGGAAAACTTAAACGTTGAAGTGGCAATACCGTTTCCACTACAATCTTTTATGCCCGGATCAAATGTCAGAGTATAGACCACACCACCCGAAACAGGTGTGGGGAGTACCAATTTGGCTTTATTGTAATAAGGAGCATTGGTAGATACCGATACCGGCTCACCGATTCCGTAATTTATACTGTAATGCGACGGATTCAAAATACTGCTGCTGTCCATTGTTTCGGAAAAATAAACTATCAAAGTGTCGTTTTGCGGCAATCCGAGTGCTACAACAGTTGGTTGCTTTGTGTCGGGATTTATTTCATACACGGAGTTTTTTTCTCCCGGTGTACCACCTTTGTGGTCATTGCTTGCCGTCCAGTTCCCTTCACCTTGACAAGGATTATTAGGGTCTATTTTTTCAAGAGACCAACCACCTTCCGCTTTGGCACTGTTGCCATACCAAGAATCCGAATATGATACCGAAGAGATTGTCCTGTGGAATTTGTCGTACAATGTAACCGTTTGTCCGGAATTGGTTAATGCACTTGAAGAGCCTATTATTCCAAGGCAAGTACCGTATTGAGAGAGAGCCAAACAACCTTCATCCGTAGAAAGAATTACATAATGGTTTGTATCCAAAACAAAGTCGTCTTCAAATCCGTAATTTTTTGTCCCAATCATCAATGTCCAATCTTTAAGATTAAGCGGATATGACGATGTATTGTAGAGTTCAACATATTCATATTCAGGCAATTCAACCGATGGCGACGGGTCCGCCATAATTTCGTTTATGGTAATATCATTCAGATACGGCAGGTAATAAACAAATTCCGCAGTAAGATTATTTGAAACATTGCCGCTGAAATCCTTGACGCTTTGAACTGTAAGGGTGTATTGTGTTTCTTTTGTCATAGCAAACGGTAAAACAAGCCTTATGTGCGAAAAATCGGTAGAATCCCTTGCTACAAGTGCGGGATTACCTATTCCGTTATCTATAAAATAATTTGACACATCAGTTACATTGTCGCCTTTTACACCTTCGGTAAAATAAACATCTATTGTAACGCTGTCGGTAACAACAACATTTGCAATTTGCGGTGCCGTTGTATCAACCCTGACTTTGCCGAGATAAAAGTCATCAAAAAAGAATTTATTTTCATCGTTTGTAGATGAATATCTTACGCTGAAACCGCTAAAAAAGTGGTTGCCTTGCAAACTGCCCAGAGTATCGGTGGCTTCTGCAACAAGTTCGTAATTTTCCGCTCCCGTGTAATCTGCATAAACTCTCCAATTGGCTTGTGTAGGATTGTAAACCGCTTTTATCCTTACATCAGGATTGTCTGCAATATCTCCGTCTGTTGTTCTGCACAATTGAATAGTGTTGCCCACCGAATCAACCTTGTATAGCGTTATGGCATCATTAGTGCCTGTTTCACCAAGTTGGAAGTAATAAGAATTTGCTATAGGATTTTTTAAATTATAATCGGGACTTATCAAAAAGTACCGTACATAATTGTTTGATGAAGGTTCAAGTGCCATTCTTACTTTGAGAGACCACTCAATGCTGTCTTGATCTGACTCAAATGGTATGGAAATGTAAGATGTGTCTGCAGATGAAGTATATGTGTATAAAACAAGTTCTTTGGGGTCATCGGAGGTTACGGCAAAAGCATTTATATCGCCAAGCCACAAGTAACCGTTTACCAAATCACCGTCGTTGAAATTGTCAAAAATGGAATCGTAAGCCACGGCAGCAGTAATTGATTGGGAAACGGCAGGTGTAAGCGTACCGCTTTCGGCTTTTAACACAAAACTGCCTGTGCCGTCGTACTGTAAGCCGGTAAAATTTGCAACTCCCGACACAACGCTTTGAACAGGTGAAGCAGGTGATAAATTTCCGTTGCCTTGAAATACCGACAAAGTTACATCGCCTGAATAGTCTATGTCTAAATTACCGTTTGCATCGGTAAGTGACACAGACACATTAAACGGAGTATTGCTCCATACAACTGTGGGATATGAATTGAAATTGACCTTTGTGGCTTCAACATTTATTGTATGCCCTGAAGAAACAATTCTTGCAGGAAAAACATCGGCAAAACCCGAAGCATAAGGAGATGCAACAAAACCGTGTGAAACAGAATCTATTGCAAACTGCAAAACACTACCGTCAACTATTCCGCTGTTTTTCAGATAAACATACAACACGACTTCTTCCGATGTTCCGTCAGGTATTTCAAAAGTGGAACTGTCCGTTAGAATGCGGATATAATCGTCTGAAATGTCAACTCCTTGCAAAGTTATCTCATTGCCATCAAGGGTAAGCACAACACCTTGGATACTTTGCGACCACACGGCGGAATTTGCGGGATGGTTGTTGCGGATGGTAATTTGCTTTACATAAGTTGAAACTCCGTCAGTTTCTCCGCCGTCCACAATATTGAACTTGAAAACAGGCACTGCATCGGCTGAAGTTGTAGCAGTTGAGGGAATTACTGTGGATGGAATTTGTTGTGACGGAGCTTCTGCATAAGAAGTAACATCATTGGTATTTTCCACGAAAACCTGTCCGTAAACTTTCAGTGTGTTGTCATTTATCCGCCAAGTACCTGCAGAACTTTCCGCAGCATAACCGTAAAGTCTGAAATAAACCGTATCTGATGAAGTAATATTTAATGAGATTCCTGATAGAGTTACAGGTATTTCATCACTAACATCCGGAACATCAAAACTATCTACCAATACAGGAGAAGAGAAACTCGAATCCAAACTGTAATAAACAGCAAATTTATGTATTCCGCTTAAAGATCTTCTGTGAGAAAAAGTTATGGAATCCAACGAGAAAGTAAAACCTGTGTTTACTCCGAAAGAAAATTGAAAATAATCCGTAGGCTCAATTACCGAATCGGTTGTCCAACCGTTAGCATAAGCTCCTGTGGATCCAAAAGTTATGGCACCTATACCGCTGCCACCTTCAAAAATACCGCCCCACATACGACTGTCATTTATTACAGGTAAGCTGTCCGTATTCAAAGGCCAATAAATTACTTGACTATTGCTCCAATAAGCTGAAATTGTAAGAAATGCTAAAAAAATGATCTTTTTCATACCTTGTTTATTTTTATTTATTGCACTTATCACCCCTCTGTACTTCCCCTCAAGGGGAGATACACTATTCCCTCCCTTGAAAGTGGATTTAGGTGGGTGATTTTTTATGTTAACTTAAAGATTAAAATAATCATTACTTTGTGTTTCAAAATTATTTGTCTGTTCAAACATAAATAATGTTACTCACCATCAACCAACCTTAATTATTTCTCTTTATTTTTTTCATTTTCACCGAAAATCTCCTCTTTCCCTTCAGGCCTGTATTTATCCAACCAAACAAAACCATTCAACACATCTTTCCCGTCCGGCACCATATTCAACGGATAAAGCGCCCCGTCGGGATTCCTCAAAAATACAATTTTTGCAACCTTGCCGCTGTCCAGCAAAATGTCAATATCAGCCGAATTGGCATTATACAAGCCTATTATGCTGCTGTCGTCCTCAGGATAATAAACAGTTTCGGAATTTTGCCTTACTTCCACTTTTTTTATTTCGCCGTCTCCGAAATAAGCGTAAATGTTTTTTCCTTTTATTTGATTAAACATTGATGTATCCAATTGTTCGGCAATAAAAGCCGTGTTGAACAGATTTACCTGTTTTATTCCTTTATTGCCTGAATGAATATCAATCTCTTTTGCAAAAAGTTGGTAATTGTCTGTCCAAATCACCGGCGAGCCATACATCAAAGTCGTGGAATCCGTAAAATTGTAAACCAATGAGTCGCACTTGCCTTGAATATCCGATTTATAGAATTTAACCCCGTAGTAAGCATAAATCTTTTTGCCCGCAGTATCTTTTACCGACCGTAAAGTATCAGCGTGCAGAAACAATGTGTCGCCGTCATCATCCACTTGCATAAAACAAGCACTGTCGGTAACAAAAGCAGTATTGTTTTCTTCTCTCACTTCTCCGTATTTGCCCGATATTATCATTTTTTGTGCAGTATCAACTATTACAAAGTTTTTGTATCCCACTCCGTAACCTTTGTTGCTGTCGTAATATATACTGTCGCCGTAAATGATCTTGTCATTTCTGTTTATAACTGTGTTATGCCCGAAAACCGCAATGTTTGTAACCGTATTGTAATTGCCGCTTATGCACTTGATTGAACCCGAATCATTTTTTATCAAAGTGTTAGTAAGGAAGAAAACGGTTTTGGACTCTGTATTAAACCTCAGAGAATCGGTATGCATTACAAAATCGGGATTATGCACAATCACATTCCCCGAGGGGAAAAAATCGCGGCTTCTCTTAAGGTAATAGCCGTAATTACTTGTAAGCGTATCTTCTCCCGTAATAATTGTGCCGAAAGTGTAATATTTTGCAATGCACGGCACCCTGTAATAATCCAGCGAATCGGTAAACAATGAACTGTTTTTATGGTAAAGTCTGATATTACGCCTTGTGTATGCTATTTTTTTTACTCCGTCATATTTCAGGTAATCGCAAAATAGCGTAACCGAGTCTCCCATTTCAATTTTCACATTGCCGAATGCTTCCATAGAATTTTCCTGCGAGTAGAAATAAGCACTGTCACACTTCATTATGGCATTATCGTGCTTGAAAATCACATTACCTTTCAATTTTTTTACTTCATGTCCCGGTATCTTCACAAAACTCAATTCGTCCGCGTTAACAATATCTATACGCTTGCCTTTTTGCGAAAACCCTATAGCAGGCAATAACAAGAGTAATATCACAACAAATTTTTCCCGCATCTGGCAAAACAATTAAAATTTATACCTCATTTGCACCTTTACTTCTGTTTTTGTGTGTCCGTTTATTTCGTTCAGACCTGAAGAAATAACATTTCTGTCCGTATAATACCATTGTGATATCTTTAACCAGAAATCTAGTGTTCGTGTTGGTGAATATTTAAAAAGTAAGTAATATCTTTTGCCTTTATAATAATATCCCGGAATAGAAAAAGCATATAAAACATCATTTTCGTAAGCATAGATTCTTGCTTGGTATCCGTCGGTATCAAATATTGCTAGTCTTCCTATAATTTTTAATGGTATTTTATGACACTTATACACCACGTCCTGATACATCAGTATTCCATTTTGATTTATTGTGTCTTTTGTATATCTGGATAATTCTATTCTATTTCGAAATTTCCAATATGGTGAAACACTGTATGAAATATTGTAACGTAGTCTTCGAATTGTTTTTGGAACAGTTAATTTTAAATGAGGATTTTCTGAGTTAACTGTTAAATCTTCCATTTTTGTTTCTTGTTTGTATCTCCAATACATTTTAAGTTCACGCGAAGGACTGAAACCGACATTTACCAAAAAGTCCTGTCCCGTAGTTCCTGTTTGACTTATTCTGAAACGGTACCACGGGAATTTATACAAATCATAGTATAATGAGATATCCCAATATTTTATTGGGAATAATTGCAGTCCTGCATAAACACCTTTTTCGTTCATTGGCTTGCTGCCTTCTGCAAAAGGTGATGTGTATATGCTTTGATAATTAATTCCATAATTACGGTAGACGAGGGACAGATTCATATTTGAAGCAAGAGCAAAATTTACTCCGTGAATTTGGGCAAAACCGTTATTACTGCTTTTTGCAACTTCACCAAAAAAGTAAATGTTGTGCATTGAATATTGGTAATCTGCCCCGATATTAGTCAATTCCTTACCTCTGAACTTATAAGTATTGTATAACACATCTTTACGGTTTACATCTGCTCCAAATTTGTAATTTACGGCAGTAAGTCCTACTTTCAAATGCTTTGGAGCACTGTAAGTGATATTCCCTCCCAATACGGTAAGCGGCAATACATTTTTATTCGCCAACTCATTGTATGTTCGGTGATAACCGGTGTTTTGCAAGGAGCTAACTTCTGCAATTTCATAATCGTTGTCAGAAGTATCGGTACCAACCACATTAGCATCAATACGTTTGTAAGAAGCAAAAGCCGTAACATCTACACTACCGAAATCATAAGTTATGCCGGCACCACGCAAAAAGTTGTTTTCGTTTACCGAAGAATATTTTTTTAGCCCTGTAGCAGTTTTCATAGTGTTGAGAACAAAAGGCGATTTGCCGAACGAAAATCCCGTCCACATTACAAGACCTTGCCCGAATTCAGCATTGTAGTCTCCAATAGCCAGTTTCTTTACTTTACCTAAATTTTGCAAAAAAAGATGTGCCGAATAATAATCAAATCCATATTTCTCTGTTCCTCTGAAAAATTGTTCTCCTTCGTCTTTTTCGGCTGTTATTCCGGCAAAAACATTATTGCGGTAATAAAATTTATATCTGTAATAAAGTTTGTAAGGAGAACCCAAGTATCTGGCATTCGGATTGGCTTCAAGCAATGAATCGCTTGCCGGTAAATAACCTTTACGTGTTTCCAACACCCTTTGTGACCTCAAAAACATTTGATTATGTCCGTATCTCAAAACGCTTTTCAGTTTCAAAGGCTTATTCTCTTCTTTTTTGCTTGTTGTAGTAAGAAACGGCATAGCCATTTCCACTGTTTCCCTGTCAAGCCCGTCAACATAAAACAGTTCGTAAAGAGAATAAAAAGGTCCGTATTTTTCTCTGTAATCTATAATTGCCTGAACCTGAAGTGGTGTGAAAATTCTTAAACTCTCCAATTGGTCTGCTGTTGCAGTATTTATATTCAGATGATGAACATAATAATAAGACAATGTTTCAAACAAATCTGAATAATCAAGATTCTCCTCACTATTTTCTTCTTTAGCGGCTAGGGTTTCCACTATTTGGTTTATAAAGTCATTATCCGGCACCTGTGCATTTGCCAGATATGACCACAAAAACGGTATTATTAATAAGAAAAACTTTTTCACCTTTTAATTCTTTTATTGCAAATCTACACAAAAACCGTTAATGATTTAAAAATAAGTTCGTCTTTTAGTAATTATTGTTGATAAACCGGGCAAAATCATGATTACTTAATTAAGAAACTTGTCGGAGGAAAAAATAAAATTTGGATTATTGAAAAAATTTGATTACATTTGTGGAAGATAAAAAAATTACAAGCCATGAAAAAAATTATATCTTTCGTCACATTTTTAGTTGTGGCAGCCATTTTACAAGCCCAGTTGTATATACCTTTCGGGTATGACACATTATTTGTAAACAATTGGAGGGTAAGAATCAACGCTAACAACTCCTGTTTTTGGGATATGATGGGTAGTCCCAAGTCAGAAATTCCGGCAGGATCAGGAGTAAACAGTATTTTCGTGGGAAATTTTTGGATAGGCGGGTTGGATAGTGCAGGCAACTTATATGTTTCTGCTGACAGATATTATGATGGAGGGAATGGATGTTTTACGCCCGGACCTTTTGCAGACACATATGATTCCGCTTTTTATGCCAAATACAATCGTGTTTGGAAAATAAATAAATCCGAGATTGAATATCACATAAACCATTGGAATGACCCGGGATATACAATGCCTGAAGCAATTGCAACCTGGCCTGCCAACGGAGACACAACCAATGGTGAATTACCAATTTTGGCACCATTTATAGATGTAAACGGGAACGGTATTTATGATCCACAAAACGGAGATTATCCCCGTATCCACGGAGATCAAGCAATTTATTACATAATAAATGATAAAAATTGTACCGATGGCTCATTAAATCCTATGGGCATTGAAATTCATGTAATGTATTATGCTTTTGATGATACAGGAGTGTTGGGTAATACATTTTTTGTTCATTACGATGTTATAAATTTATCAAATAATATTTACCATGATGTTTATTTCTCATTAAATACCGATGCAGACTTAGGAAATTCATGGGATGATTATATAGGTTGTGACAGCACCCAAAATTTATACTTCTTTTACAATGGCGATAACTATGACGACGGTTCACACGGATACGGATATTTCCCTCCTGCCTTGGGTGTTCTATTTTTAAATAATACATTTTACTCATTCATGTCATTTAACAATGGAAATGCAGCTCAAGGAGATCCGGAAACTTCTCAACAATATTATAACTATATGCGTGCATACTGGAAAGACGGAACACACCTGCATTTTGGAGGAGACGGATACTCAGACGGACCGGATGCACATTTTATGTATCCTGTAAATTCGGGCTGGTCTGAAGCTAGTGCAGGCAATGCTCCCGGAGACAGACGAGGAGTAGGTTCGGTATACATGGGTGATATTACGCATGAACAATGTTTTACTGTAGATGCTGCTTATGTATGGGCACGCGACACTGTTGATTCAAGTGCCTACAGTTCTGTGGAATTGCTGCTTCAACAAATACCAACGGTAACTCAATTATATAACCAATTGGATTTAGATCCAAACTGCGGTTATTTAATAGGAATACCTGACAATCCGTATTTTGAACACGAATATTTAAACGTATACCCGAATCCCGCTTCAGATGTTGTACACCTGAAAACAAACCTGAAAAATTATACAATTTCATTATACTCACAAAGCGGACAAAAAATTCTTGAAGAAAAAAACATAAAAGAGTTAAACACAAGTAACCTAAGCTCAGGTTTTTATCTGATGAAAATTACAAGCGGAACAAAAACAGCATGGAGAAAAGTAATAATTGAATAAAACATTTTTAACGATAATTTGCTAATAGTAAAGACCGTTGCAAAACGAAAAAACTAACCTGGTGTAACCTTTGTTTTTGATAATACAATTCATTTTTCAATATTGCAACGGTCTTAAACTCATCAAGCAATGAGAAAAATTTTAACAGCAATAATGATTATATTCTTGGGCGGATTAGCTACCGCCCAAAATTACTTTCCACCCGCCCCGGGTAATTGGTATCCGTACGGTGGACCCAAAGTTGTACTGGGAACGGATGTTTATTCAATGACTATATTTAATAACAAGATTTTTATTTTGGCTGCACTGGATAGTGTAGAAGGCGTTAAGGTGGGGCACCTTTTTACATTTGACGGACATAATGTTGCATCATTGCATGCAAATGTTCCAAATTCATATTATGCAGGATGTGTTTATAAAAATTATTTTTATGCTATCAGTGATAATGAAGGTAAATCTTCGAGTAACATAAAAATAAATCAAGCCATTGTAAGGTGGGATAGTATTTATGGGTGGCAAGATGTTCCTGGTTTTGCAGAAAATAATATACAAATAAATGGAAGTAGTTTTCATGGCATAGTTTATCATGACACATTATTTATAATAACAGATCTTGACAATTACGGCAATTCAGTTTCTTACGGAGGTGTTGTTTGTTATGACGGCGGGAACAATTGGTTTAGTGGAGGAGAGACTTATTATTCGTTATTATCCACCCCGTTTATATTCAAAGGCGATTTGTATGTGACCCGGACGCTTTACCCGCCGTGGTTATTTCGCTATCGTGGGATAGGTCACTGGGAAATCGTGTTTGATTGCAACCAAAATAATTGTGATTTTGAAGAGTCACCTT
>JALTDM010000113.1 GCA_027074135.1 Bacteroidales bacterium | reverse complement strand
TTAGTTATTTTGATGCAAAATTTACCCATCCCACATCATTCAACACAGATATTTCATCTCTCGGATTGGTTTTAAACGGAACACCGGTTACAACTTTGCTTGATTACGGCTATTGGACTATTACACCAGATAATTTTACCACAGTGAATTACGATATAACACTAACATCCAGAGGTCACACAAATGGCGGTACAACGGCAGATCAACATACCATAGTTAAGCGTCACGATTCTACGACAGATTGGAATGTTTACCCTGCTAATCACAATAACAATACACAGTCAGGTACTGGAACAAATCCGATTACAGCAAAATTATCCGGTCTTGCCGATTTTAGTGACTTTGCCATAGCAAGGTCGGATGAATTTGCCTTGCCTGTAGATCTGTTGTCATTTTCGGCTAGATTGAAAAATGGTACTGTTTTGTTGGAATGGGAAACCACGGCTGAAATAAATAATGACTTTTTTACGGTCGAAAAATCTTATGACGGTGAAAATTATTTCGTTTTGGCAACTGTACACGGTGCCGGCAATAGTAATTTAATTCATTACTACAACTTGGTGGACAAAAATCCGGCTAAAGGAATAAATTATTATAAACTCTACCAAACTGATTTTGACGGCTTGACTAAGGAGAAAGGCAAGGTAACTATCGAGATCAATAACTTGCAACAAGGTATAAGTTATCTTGTGGAAGGAAACAACCTTATTGTTAACAATTCACAGGGGGAAGAAGGACAATTATTCATTGTTGATTTGTCCGGTAAAACATTGATAACATCTATCAATTTGTTTGCAGGCATAAACAAAATCGGGTTGGATAGATTAAGTCACGGACAAGTTTATTTATTAAAAATAATTACTCCAGATAATACTTTAGTTGATAAGTTTTTCTACAAGTAGTTTTGCTTCCGCTTAATTTTTATTACTTTTGTCTGAAATCAAATAATTATAAGCTATGAAAAAGATTTTGTTCTCTGTGTTAGTGATTTTTTACTTAACAGGTTGTGATTCACTAATGAAAGTTGCAGATGAGGCAATGGCACAAGCACAATCACAATCATCAAACAATAAACTTACGGAGCAAGAAGTTATAAAAGGCTTAAAAGAAGCACTGGAAGTGGGAACAGACAAAGCTGTGGGCATTCTCTCCAAGACAAACGGTTATTATGGTGATGCAGCTGTTAAAATTTTGCTTCCGCCTGATGCACGGGAAATATTAAAGCATAAAGACCACCCTTTATTAAAAGCTGTGGGCGTTTCTAAAATGGTGGATGATGTAGTATTAAGAATGAACCGTGCAGCAGAAGATGCGGCAAAAAGTGCTACTCCGATTTTTAAAAATGCCGTTAAATCTATGACCATTTCCGATGCATGGAATATACTCAAAGGCAATGATACTGCAGCTACCCACTATTTCAGACAAAAAACATTTACTTCGCTGGTGAATTTATATAAACCTGTAATGCGCAAATCTCTTGATAAGCCGTTGGTTGCCGGCATATCTGCAAATTCTGCTTGGCGAACACTGACTACTTCATACAACAAAGTAGCTCGCACAATGGGCTGGAAAAAAGTAAATACCGATTTGACCGATTACGCAACCAAAAAAGGTGTAAACGGATTGTTTGTGAAAATAGCCGACCAAGAAAAACAAATCAGAAAAAATCCGGCAGCACGTATAAATGACATTTTGCAAAGAGTTTTCAATCCGGATAATTGGTGAGAAATTCTAACTAAATGAAACTTTAATGCCAAAGACTTATCCTGCAAAAGTTTCTTACGGATTGTTGGTTTTTGTTTTTCTGCTTTTTTATGGACCTCTTGTGCCTGCTTTGATAAAATATGGGTTTGATTTTTCTACTGCTGCGGCTATCGGATTTTTAACATTAATTTATGCTTTTGTTTTGCATCTGTTTCTCAAGACGGAATACATTATTGACCGCAAGTTCCTTAAAATAAAACAGGGTATATTCTCATTCAAACCCATTGATATAGGGACAATAAAAGAAGTTTCAAATACCAAGAGCTTAATTTCATCACCTGCACCTTCATTCGACCGTATAACAATTAAATACGGCAAATACAATGAAGTAATTATTTCACCGGAAGACAAGAAAGTTTTCGTAAATGATTTACTTAAAATTAATCCCGGTATTAAAAATAATGTAATTTGAATGGTTAGATTTTTCGTAAAATAATGAGTAATTTGCATCAAACAATCCATATATGTTAGTAAATATTTTCAGAGCAAAAAATAAATATTAAATTTGCAATTCTTATATAGAATAATAAGCAGATTAAAAAAACTCACCAAATGGAAGAAATACAAGGTGGAAACATTCTTAAGGTAAACATAGAAGAAGAAATGAAGTCATCGTACATAGATTATTCTATGTCGGTGATAGTATCGCGTGCATTGCCTGATGTCAGGGACGGACTCAAACCTGTTCACCGCAGAGTACTGTTCGGAATGTACAATGACCTGGGGCTTGTATCAAACAAACCATATAAAAAATCAGCAAGAATAGTAGGAGAAGTGCTGGGTAAATACCATCCGCACGGCGACAGTTCCGTATATGACGCAATGGTGAGAATGGCTCAAGAATGGTCATTGCGTTACCCGCTAATTGACGGGCAAGGTAATTTCGGGTCCATTGACGGAGACAGTCCCGCCGCAATGCGTTATACCGAAGCAAGGCTTGCAAAAATTGCTGAAGAAACACTCGCGGATATTAACAAAGAAACTGTGGATTTCCAACCAAACTTTGACGAAACACTCAAAGAACCCGTAGTACTGCCAACTAAGATTCCACTTTTGCTTGTAAACGGTACTTCGGGTATAGCCGTGGGTATGGCAACCAATATGCCACCACACAACTTGTCAGATACCGTTGATGCACTTGTAGCATACATTGATAACAGAGATATTGAAATTGACGAACTTATCAAAATAATAAAAGCTCCCGACTTCCCGACAGGCGGTATAATCTATGGCTACAAAGGAGTAAGAGAAGCTTATGAAACAGGTCGCGGCAGAATAGTTGTTAGGGCAAAATGGCATGTGGAAACAACCAAGACAGGAAGAGAACAAATTATTGTTACAGAAATACCTTACAATGTAAACAAAGCAAACCTGATAGAAAAAATTGCAGACCTTGTAAACGAAAAGAAAATAGAAGGCATATCCAATATAAATGATGAAACCGACAGAGAAGGTATGCGTATTGTTATTGATTTGAAAAAGGATGCCAGCCCCGAAATAGTGATTAACAACTTATTTAAGCACACCCAATTTCAAAATAGTTTCAATGTAAATAACATCGCACTTGTAAACGGCAGACCAAAACTGCTGAATCTTAAAGACCTGCTACATCATTTTATAGAACACAGGCACGAAGTAGTAATACGAAGAACCAAATACGACCTGAGAAAAGCAGAAGAAAGGGCTCACATACTTGAAGGTTTGATTATAGCTTCAGACAATATAGATGAAGTTATTCAAATAATCCGTTCATCACAATCTCCTGAAGAAGCTCGCAAAAGGCTCATGGCAAGATTTAGTTTGGACGATATTCAAGCAAGGGCAATCACAGAAATGCGGTTGCGTCAGCTCACTGGTTTGGAACAAGAAAAGTTAAGGGCGGAATACGAAGAATTGCAAATAAAAATCAAAGACTTAAAAGACATTCTGGAAAACGAATCCCGCAGAATGCAAATAATCAAAGACGAACTACTTGAAATAAAAGAACTTTACGGTGACGAAAGAAGAACCGAGATTGAAGAAAATGCAGAAGAATTTAACCCCGAAGATTTTTATGAAAACGAAGAAATGGTTATTTCTTTCTCACATCTCGGCTATATCAAACGCACTCCGCTGAATGAATACAGAGTGCAACGCCGTGGTGGAGTTGGAAGTAAAGGTTCATCTACACGTGAAGAAGATTTTATCGAAAACCTTTACATTGCCAGAATGCACAACACGTTGCTTTTCTTTACTGAAAAAGGTAAGTGCTACTGGCTGAAAGTTTACAATATTCCGGAAGGTACAAAAACTTCTAAAGGCAGAGCTATACAAAACATTTTGAACATAGACGAAGACGACAAAATAAAAGCCTTTTTCAATGTTAAAGACTTGACCGACGGAGACGAACTTAAAAAATATGTAGTACTGGTAACCAAAAACGGTACCATAAAAAAGACATCTTTGGAAGCATATTCACGTCCGCGTCAAACCGGAATTAACGCTATCACAATAAAAGATAATGACGAATTGTTGCAAGCAATGCTTACATCCGATGATGCCGATATACTTATTGCTACACACAACGGCAAGGCAATCAGGTTCAAAAACAGCACGGTAAGACCGATAGGACGTACTGCCAGCGGTGTGAGAGCTATCAAGCTCGAAGATGATGACTATGTAATAGGAGCTATTTCGATAGAAGATGATTCGGAAGATGTACTTGTTGTCTCAGAAAACGGTTACGGCAAGCGCTCGTCCATAGAAGAATACCGTATGACAAACCGAGGAGGGAAAGGCGTTAAGTCCATGAATGTTACAGAAAAAACCGGTAAAGTTGTAGCCATAAAAAGCGTGCGTGACGGTGATGAACTTATGATTATAAATGTTTCAGGCATTACGATTCGTTTGTCTGTAGATAATCTTAGAACAATGGGAAGAAATACGCAAGGTGTCCGCCTTATAAACCTGAAAAACGGTGATAAGATCGCTTCCGTAGCAAGAATCAGAACTGAAATAGAAGAAGAAGAAGAAAACACAGAAGAAAACGGACAATATCGAAATCCGGGAAGTAACGAAACCGAATAAATAGGCCTTATTTTTGTTTGAATTACGATAAAAAATTAAAGATTATGAAAAAAGTAACATTTTTATCAATTGTTTTTACACTGGCTGCTTACTTGGTATCTGCACAACCGTCAAACAGGGTTAGTGCTTGGAATTACCTCAAAAGCGGCGATTTGAAAAAAGCAAAAGAAAAGATTGATAAAGCAATTAATCACCCTAAAACAAGCAAAGACCCAAGAACCTGGTATTACAGAGGACTTATTTATCAAGAACTGGCAATTACAAAAAATCCAAAGTATAAATCATTGGTAAAAGATCCTTTAGATACTGCTTTTTACGCATTCGAAAAAGCTCTTAAATATAATTTCAAAAACCCGGAATTACAAAAAATAGATTTTACAAAACCAGAAGGAATCGTAAAATTTATGAAAGCCCTTAGAAACAGAAAAACAAAATATGTTGATAGAGAAATTACAATGAAAGTATTTATGAATTATCCTGCTCTAGGCAACAGTTTTTTCAACAAAGGTGTAAAAAATTATAACAAAAAAGATTACAATAAATCTTTCGACAATTTTGAAAAGTCACTTTATTGCACATCTTTTAAAGGAACACCAGATACCGTAGTAACATATTATGCAGGACTTGCTGCAAAAAAAGCCGGTAAGTATGACAAAGCATTAGAATATTTTAAATTGGCTAAACAATTAAAATATGGGAAAACAGACAAAGATAAAATCTTACTTTACAAATTGTTAGCAGAAACATATCTCGATAAAAAAGATACTGCCAATTATATAAAAACAATGAAAGAAGGTATATCAGCATATCCTTCAGAAAGTGCTTTACTTTTACCTGACCTTATTAATTATTATTTAAATAGCAAACAAAACGATGCGGCACTGAATTATCTGAACATGGCTATAGAAAAAGATTCTACCAACCCTACGTATTATTATGCAAGAGGTAATATGTATGATTTAAATTTAAAACAACATGATAAGGCTGAAGCCGATTATAAAAAAGCTATAGAACTTAAGCCGGATTTTTATGATGCTGTTTACAGCTTAGGAGCAATGCTTTATAATACGGGAGTTGAAATACTAAAAAAAGCTGATGATGTCCAAGACCTGAAGAAATATAACAAAATGAAAAGTGAAGCATTAGACTACTTTAAAAAAGCATTACCATACCTCGAAAAAGCACATGAACTCAAACCCGACGACATAAATCCGCTCATCTCACTTAAAATTATTTATTACCGATTAGGAAAAACTGATAAATACGAAGAGATAAAAAAGCAACTTGATGCAATGGAAAAAAAACAATAATAAAGTGATAAGGTTTTAATAGCAAAGGGCTGCTCTTTCGGGCAGCCCTTTTTGTTTGATAACTTTTTATGCCTGTAAAGTTTTATCGGCTTGTTTGCTGAATGAAATCAACACAATACCGTCAAATAATAAACTAATGCCCACATATAATCCCAACAGCCAAGATGAAGCTAAAGGATTTGGAGCAAAGAATATAAAAATTATTGCCAAAACAATACTTACTAATCCATTTATTACACTCCATATTTTATTTGCAGTTGGAATTTTGCTAAATGCAAGTCCAAAGTTAATAGATGAATCTATCAGCAAATATGTAGCCATCAGCAATGTTAATGCACTTGCACCGATGCCGGGTTGGGCTATCATCCAGGCACCTACAATTACTAGTAGTATTGCTTTGAGCCAACCCCAAAAACTCCTAGAATTTGATTTGTAAGTAACATAACCAGCAAGCAGTCCCAGGAATAACATAATCCATCCCATAAATACAGATACTGTCATACCCATAAACGCAGGGAACAAAATTCCCAATGCGCCGAGTATCAAAAAAGCAATTCCCAATCTTTTGGTATGTACAACGTAACCTTTAAAAAGGGATTCTTCTTTCGGATAACTAATCATAGCTTAAATTTTTTTTGTTCGTATCATGAATAACTAATTTTATTCCATTTGAATTTTGCGGACAATTTAACACCCAGTTTTTGTTTTATGTGTCAAAATTTCACATTTTGGAGATATCCGAGATTAAAACAGCATTACTTTCCTTTTTTATTATCTTTGCAAGAAAAGAAAACATTATTATGGCAAAACAACTTTCAAAAGTAGAAGTTAAAGGCCTTGAAGCTCGTTTTTATGACTTTTTCATGGATACGTTGACTTTAGGCAAATACAAAAAGTTTATAAATGATGCTTTATCACATATTGAATTGAAAGACGGATACAAGATTATAGACTTCGGCTCGGGAACGGGTAGGAATATTATGATTTTACAAAAAAGGGCTGAGAAAGAAGGTGTTAATGTTGAGTTTTACGGTGCCGATATTGGTAAAGTTATGTCAGAAAAATTTAAGAAAAAAACTTCCGGCTACGAAAATATACATTTCATAAATCATGATATACGCAAACCATTTGACTTTGAAACAGGAAGTTTTGATGCAGGTATGATTTCATTTGCGTTGCACGGATTTGTACAAGAAGAACGAAATAAAATTTTATCTAATTTTTCACACCTCATAAAAAAAGGTGGCAGATTGTATATTATTGATTACAACGAGTTGGATGTGAATAAATCACCTTGGTATGTCAAATTCTTTTATCGCAAATTGGAATGTCCACTAGCTGAAGACTTTTCAAGTAAAAATTTGGAAGAAATATTGTCAGGTCACGGATTTAAAAAGTATGAATACAAAATTTATTTTCGTAATATTATCAGACTTGCAATATTTGAAAGAGTTTAAAATGTTTCATAAAAATCTTATTGAAAATTAAATGTTTTTGAAAAAATAGATTACCTTTGCAGTCCAATTTTTTACAACAAAAAATATAATAATTATGCCAGTAAAAATCAGATTATCTAGAAGGGGTAAGAAACGCTACGCATTTTATCACATTGTAGTAGCAGACAGCAGGGCGCCACGAGATGGCCGTTTTATTGAAAGAATCGGTTATTACAATCCTAACACAAATCCGGCAACTATTGAATTGGATTTTGACAAGGCTTTAGATTGGCTAATGAAAGGTGCTCAACCTACCGACACCGTTAGGGCAATTTTGTCATATAAGGGTGTATTGATGAAAAAACACTTGTTGCAAGGTGTAAAAAAAGGTGCTTTTGACGAAGCTGAAGCTGAAAGAAGGTTTAAAGCTTGGTACGAAGAAAAACAAAAGAAAATAGCTGAAAAAGAAGAAAAAATCAGGGCTGCAAAAGAAGCTGCCAAGAAAGCACAACTTGACCACGAAAAGAAAGTAAAAGAAAACAGAGCTCAAGAATTAGCCAAAAAGTATGCTGAAGAAGCTGCGGCAGAAAAAACCGAAGAAGGTGCAGAAGAAAACGCTGCAGAAGAATCAAATGCAGAACAAGCCGAAAATTAAAAATATTTATGCCGTTAGTCAAGACCAATGACCGCGAATATCTGGAAATCGGTTATTTCAGAAAATTACACGGCATAAAAGGAGAAATTGAGCTTAGTATAGGTGAAGAACAATTTGTTGATTTATTAGACACAAAGGGATGGATTTTCGTTGATGTTAACGGTGAATTCATCCCTTTTCTTATTAAATCTTTTTACGAAAAGAATCCCGTTACAGTAGTCGTAAGTCTTGAAGACGTTTATACTTACGAACAAGCCGAAAGTCTCCTCAAACATAGCGTTTACATTTCTCTGGATTCTAAAGAAGAAAAAGAAGAATTTTTGCCTCAAGACGAGTATTACGAACAATTTGTAGGTTACAAGGGGATAACCGTTCAAGATACAGTTTTAGGTGTGTTGACAAAGGTTGAAAAATCTTCTACAAACCCACTTTTGGTTTTTGAAGGCGAAAAAAACGTATCCGTGCCTATTTACAGCGACTTTATCAAAGAAGTTAATACAGAGAAAAAAGAGATTTTACTTGACTTGCCGCCGGGCTATTTGGAAGTTTTTTAATATTATGTTATGAGTGACGAAACAATTCGCACTTTTATTGCTATTCCCGTAAATTACAAAAAAATAGAAAAAAGTTATGCGAAATTAAGGCAATCCCTGTCGCGTGACAAAATTAAATGGGTAGATCCATTTCAATTTCATTTGACTTTGCAATTTATCGGTGATACTTCTGTAGAATTGGTTGATGAAATAAAAGCCGTTGTAAAATCTTTAACATGGGAAGATACTGCAATAAATTTTGACGGTTTGAGTTATTTCGTATCAAAAGGCTTGCCGCGAGTACTGTTTGTCAAGACAAAGCCCAATGAGGTACTGCAACAATTGCAAGTATATGTCCACAATGAATTAAGCAAATTGATAATGCTGAAAGAAGAAAACCGTGAGTATGTCCCGCACCTTACACTAGGTCGTATAAAGTTTGTAAATAATAAAGAGTATTTTTACGAAACTATAAAACCGTTTTCGCAAAAATTTAAATTCGAAAGAGAATTGAGCAAGGTGGTTTTTTACAAAAGTACTTTGACACCGGAAGGTCCTGTGTATGAAAAGTTGGCTGTGAGTATGAATGGATAAAAATGTTCAAACAATTTTTTGAGTAACTTTGCGTTTTATTTTTTCAATTCAAGCAGATTTGTTTAACCGTTAATGAAAAAAATCACACTTCTCCATATATTTTACTTGCTATTACCGGTGATTTTATTTGCCCAAAATACCGTTAAGATATCCGGAGTTGTCAAAGATGAAAATGGACAACCTGTAGATTTGGTTAATATCTTTGTGGAAGAGACAGGCAAAGGAACAGTTACAGACGGAAAGGGATATTTTTCTCTCACATTGGAAGTTGGCAAAACTTATACAGTTAAATTTTCTCGCATTGGCTTTGAAGAAAAAAAGCGAACCATAACAGTTAAAAAAAACACTAAGACATTTTTTATGGTATTGCCCGAAGTTGCACAGAGATTAAATACTGTTTCGGTAAAAGCAATTCATGACAGGAGCGACAATTTGGTCAGAATAAATCCCAAAGTAATTTCAAACATACCTTCGCCTGATGCAAGCATAGAAAGTTTGCTCAGGACACTTCCGGGAGTGTCCTCAAAAAATGATTTGTCATCGCAATACTCTGTGCGTGGCGGAAACTTTGACGAAAACTTGGTTTATGTGAACGACATAGAAGTTTACAGACCATTTTTGGTCAGAGCGGGGCAGCAGGAAGGTTTGAGTTTTGTCAATCCCGATATGGTCGGGTCGGTTTTGTTTTCTGCAGGTGGTTTTGATGCCAAATACGGTGATAAAATGTCTTCGGTGCTTGACATAAAGTATAAAAAGCCGTATAAATTCGGTGGAAATTTTTCATTCGGCATGCTTGGTGCCAATGCTCATTTGGAAGGTATTAATCCGTCTAACCGCTTTACTTACAATGTAGGCATCAGGTACAAAACTACAAAATACCTGCTAGGCGGTTTGCAAGAACAAGGCGATTATTATCCTAACTTCCTTGATTATCAAGGATTTTTTACTTACGACTTAACTGAAAAATGGGAGTTGGATTTGTTTACAAACATTTCCCGCAATTCGTATATGTTTGTGCCTAAAACTCGCGAAACTTCTTTCGGAACATTCAATACCGCACTAAAATTGAAGATTTATTTTGACGGGCAGGAAGTTGACCGATTCACTTCGGGAACAGAAGCAGTTTCACTTAATTATAAACCCAACGAAAAAACAACTTTGAAATTTATTTCTTCATATTTTTTTAGCCGTGAACAAGAAACTTACGACATTCTCGGGCAATACTTCCTTAATGAAGTAGATAAGAATTTAGGATCCGATAATTTAGGAGATAGTTTATTAAATATAGGTGTAGGGA
>JALTDM010000112.1 GCA_027074135.1 Bacteroidales bacterium | reverse complement strand
CTCAACCGTCGTTCTGATTTTCTCGAACTCTCTTGCTTCACCCAAAATTTGTCCGACGGATTTAATTTTCGACATATCTGCAAACACCGTTACTTACATTAATTAGCAAATCGTTCTCTCTGTCAATAAGATTATCATAGTTAGTAAAATCAGTAATAGTAATAAAAGCCTGTCCTATTTCTTTCAAATACTCACTAATTTTTTTTGCTCTAAAGGAATCGAGCTCACCGAAAATATCATCCATTAAAAAAATTGGGGTTTTGGAAAGTTTCTTCTTTAAGTAAAAAAATTGTGCGAAACGTAAAGCCAATTGAAATGTTTTATGCTGTCCCTGTGAGCCAAATTTTTTAAGCTCAAGTTTGTTAATTTTAAAAATAAAATCGTCACGGTGAGGTCCTATTAAGTTTGATGCTCTACGAATTTCATCGTCCCTTTTTTTACTTATTTCGTCGTAAAACTTTTTCTCTACTTCTTCCGGATTTTCAGTACCTAAGAACGAGTAATCTATTTCCGGTATTTCGGTGTCTTTCATTATTTTGTAAAAAGAACTTTTTAAATATTCGTTAAACTCACCAATAAATTTTAATCTATGTTCAACCAATTGAGAACCCAACTTAATCAAAGATTCCGTCCAAGCGTTCAGTTCATCGGATAGACTTTTGTCGAAGTATTCACGTATTTTGTTTAACAGCGATGATCTCTGCCTTAAAATTCTATTGTATTCAAGTAAAATATTCAAATAAGTTTCGCTTGCTTGAGAAATTGAGGCATCGACAAACTTTCTTCTTTCGCTCGGAGCACCGAATGTAACGTAATGATCTGCTTGTGTTAATGTTACAACCGGAAATTTTCCTATTAGTTCCGACGATTTATTTACCGGTTTATTGTTCAAAAAGATTTTTTTTCTGTTAACTTCCTTAGAAAAAAATATTTTAACGTTATTTTTAGAGAGGTCTTCGAAATCGCCATTTATTTCGAAATAATTTTCATTAAAATTTATCGCATCGAAATCGTTTAACCCAAGCATATTTTTGGTTGTAGTTAAATAATAAATGGCTTCCAAAAGAGATGTTTTTCCTTGTCCGTTTCCTCCGACAATGAAATTCAAATTATCAGAAAAATTCAAAGAACTGTTTTTATGTAATCTAAAATTTATTAATTGTAATTTTTTCAAAAACATTTTTTAGGTATTTAAGCGTACTGGCATAACCAACATAAGCAAATCAAAATTCTCCTTTCCCTTCGTCGGTAAAAGAATAATTGCTTTTGTCGGAGAGTTAATTTTGAAAATTACTTCTTCTTCAGGCGCAAGGTGATTAAGAACATCCGATAGGAAAGCGGCGTTTAAGCCAATATCCATAGGCTCACCGTCAAATTCACATTCCATACTTTCATTAGCGGAAGCACCGGTGTCAATATCTTCTGCAGAAATTTCCATCTCGTTCTTCATTAAAGAGAATTTAATTTTTCTCGTTTCGCTAACCGAAAACAAAAGCATTCTTCTGATTGCTTCGTTAAGTTCTTCCCTGTTAACTTTTAACGTAAACTCGTTTTCCAAAGGGATAACATTTTTGTATTCAGGATATTTGTAACCTATTAATCTACTAATAAGCTCGATATCGCTGAGTTTAAATGAAACGTGTGTTTTGTTCAAATATATTTTAACATCTTTTTCATCCAACAATTTTGTAAGCACGGAAATAGCCCTTTCGGGAACAACATATTGCTCTTCAAAATTATGTTTAACGTTTTTATCAAGCAGATTAATTAAACGATGTCCGTCGGTAGCTACAAATCTCAAACCTTCCGGTTCAAATTCAAAAAGCATTCCCATCATTGCAGGACGAATTTCTTCTTTGCTTATTGCAAAGGAAGTTTTTTCAAGTGAGTATTTTAATTCATCACCATTGATTATAACTTCTTTAATTTCTTCTTCGGAATTTGCACTTGGAAAAGATGGAATCTCGGGATAATCGTCAGTGTCCAAATAAACAAATTTGTACTTTCCTTTATCAGTGGCTAAGTAAAGTGTATGGTCATATTCTATTTGAAAATAAACGGTGGTTTCTCTAAAAGACCTTATTAATTCATAAAGTCTTTTTGCCTGAATTAACCCTTTGAAATTTCCTTCGGCAGAAACTGAAATAGATGCTTTAAGAGATATTTCCAAATCAGTTCCGTAAACGTTTAAAACACCCTCGCTCAATTCAAAGTAAAAATATTCAAGAATAGACATCGGTGTCTTTGTAGGAATAGCCGGGTAAATCTTAGAAAGTAAATTTTCAAGCTCTTTACTGTTAACCTTAAAGTCCATTAAAATTACACCTTATATTAATCAGTTTTAATATAGAAATATACCAAAAATTGAGCTGTCTTTCAATTAATTAGTGTTGTAAACACTCTATTAATTTTGTTAATTATTTAAATTCCAAATGAAAAATAAATTTAATAATAGAGATGTTAATTTGTTTATAAACACATTATTTGCTGTAGATATTAGGGGTTATTGGAAAAGATAATCAAATAAAAATGTTAATAAATTGTTGATATCCTCATCTAAACTAAAAACGGTTAATAACGATAACCGTATTAACAAAATATGAAACGGTTATTAACAAGATATAAACAAATTTTTGAAATAATATGAATGAAGTTGAATGGCGGCCGCATTACGAAATAGGGCTTGAAGAAGTTGACAAACAGCACAAACATATTGTTGAAACATTAAACGAAATAATCCGTGAAAAAAATGAAAACTGTGTAAATGAATTATTGGGTAAAATTTTAAAGGAACTCGTCTATTACACCCACTATCATTTTAACTCCGAAGAGAAATATATGATGAAATACAATTACCCCGGCAAAAACGAGCATAAGGCTCAACACAAAATGTTAATAAAACAGCTTGTTAAAATATTGGAGGAATTAAAGTCGGGACAAAAGCAGGTCGGCGATAAACATTTTGGAATATTACAACATTGGCTTATTAAGCACGAATTGGACAATAACAAAAAACTCGGTTATTGTTTTGAAGAAATGTAGCTTTTTTAAGAAAAATTTTAAAAAGCGTAATAGTATATTAAATCTTCAAAAGTTTTTTTGCTTCTTCGGCAACTTCCGGTGAAACCAAGATTCTTCCGCAAGATTCACACGTGTAAACACGTTTCATCTGTTTTATTTCTATTTGTCTTTGCGGCGGAACGACGTTGTGGCAGCCGCTGCAAGCAGAACGTACAATGGTAACAACGGCTTTACCTCTGCTTGCTTTTCTAATTCTCATATAGGTAT
>JALTDM010000111.1 GCA_027074135.1 Bacteroidales bacterium | reverse complement strand
GAAATATAGCCGAATTAAAGTTATTTCAACTGTCAGATTACTTATTCAAATCCAATTAACTTTGTAGTTTTCGGAACAGTATCTATTTTTACATACTTTATTGCTTTTAGTTGGTGTGAGAAAAAACAAAAAGCCCTACCATTACAGCAGGGCTTTTCGAAAAGTTTATTAATAAAATTAAGTTGTTATTCCAAAGATTTATGCAGTTCCGCAATTTTATCTGCAAGAGTGTCTAACTTGTCATAATCTTCATCTTTTGGTGTACCTTTTATAAGTACAGGCTCAAGCATTTCGGCTTGGAGGTTTACCAGTAATCCTTTAATTTGGTCAACCATTTTTCCACCCCAACCGTATGACCCTACAATACCTGCAAATTTTGTCTTTGGTCTTAATGCGTTAGCCAGATATGCCGCATAAACCACTTGAGGGTGTGCGCCGCCGAGTACCATTGGAGATCCAAATATTACTGTAGCCGCATCTACAAGTTCGATAGCAAAATTACCCAAGTCAGTTTTATTCATATTGAATGGAATAACTTTAAGCCCTCTGGCAACTAATTCATCGGTAAGATATTTTACAATAATTTCTGTACTTTCATGCATTGAAATATAGGGGATTAGAATTTTGTTTTCCACTCTGTCTGAAATCCAGTCTTTGTATGCATCAATAATAAGTTTGGGACGCGGATAAACAGGTCCGTGACTCGGTGCGATAAATCTGATTTTGTATTTTTCGATTTTCTCAATATTCTTTTTTATATGTTTGCGGAAAGGCATCATTATTTCAGCATAATACCTTTTTGCGTCCTCTACTACTTTATGTTCGTTTTCCACAAACAAGTGGCTTGTTGCACGGTGAGAACCGAAGAAATCACAAGAGAATAGAATCTCATCTTCTACTAGATAAGTACTCATTGTTTCAGGCCAGTGTACCCATGGAGTCATTAAGAATTTTAGAGTTTTTCCACCCAAATCAAGTTCTTCGCTTTCTTTGATAATTATAAAGTCATCTTCATCAACATCCAAAAGGTCCATCAACATACCTTTTGCTTTGGCATTTGTTACCACTTTGGCACCTTCAAATTCATCCAAAACATAAGGTATTGCACCGGAATGGTCTTGTTCGGCATGATTTGCTATTATATAATCGATTTTTTCTATTCCTAATCTGTCGAGATGTTCAAACAAGTCTTCCATCAATTCCGGGTCAACAGTGTCGATGAGTGCAGTTTTTTCTTTACCTACCACCAGATAAGCATTGTAACTTGTTCCGTCCGGTAGTGGAATCAGTTCATCAAAAATTCTGCGGTCCCAATGCTCTGCTCCTACAAAATAAACTCCTTCGGTTATTTCGTTGTATGTAAGGTTTTTACCTTCTCTTTCTTTGGTAATTTCGTTTTCAGTTTTTACTAGTTTTGTCTCTTCTTCAAGTGGTTCAAAATCTTCTTTGCTTACACCGCAAACAGGACAAGACCAATCATCAGGTATTTCTTCAAAAGGTGTGCCCGGTGCTATTCCGCTATCAGGATCTCCCAGTGCCGGGTCATAAATGTATCCGCAAACTACGCAACGATATTTTTTCATTTTTCTAATTTTTTTAATGTTTACGAAAACAAAAATAAACCAAATTATCATACCAAAGTAGCATATTGAGCAAAAATACCTAAAATGAGGTAAATGAGAAAAAAGAGATACTTTTGCACAAAAATTTATGGTTATGGTAAAAAACATTGGTTCCCGTACAAAAATTATTGCAACACTCGGACCTGCTTCACGAAATAAAGAGGTGTTGAAACAAATGATTATAGCGGGATTGGACAGCGTGAGGATAAATTGTTCTCATACTTCTCACGAGCAAATGATTGAAGATATTAAAATGGTTCGTGAAGTTAGCAAAGAACTGGGTTGTAATGTGGCGATAATTGCCGATTTGCAAGGTCCTAAAATAAGAATAGGTGAAATAAATCCCGATGGCGTAGAGGTAAAAGAGGGTGATGTTGTTGAGTTTACCGTTGATAAAGAAAAGTCTGACGATAATGTATTATTTGTTGATTATCAAGATTTTGCCTATGATGTTGAGCCGGGTGAAGAGATGCTTATAGACGACGGTAAATTGAAGTTTGAAATTATAGAAACGGATAAAATTAGTAATGTAAAAGCAAGGGTAATATATGGCGGTAAAATATTGCCCCGTAAAGGTGTTAACCTGCCTAATACTGATTTGAGCTTGCCGAGTATGACAGATAAAGATATTGACGATGCCATTTTAGCATTGGAAAACGGTGTGGACTGGATAGCACTTTCTTTTGTGAGGCGCGATAGCGATGTGATAGAGCTTAAACAGTTGATTAAGAGAAAGAAAAAACATGCTTATGTAATTGCCAAAATAGAAAAAGTGCAAGCCGTTAAGAATTTTGATGAGATAGTTAAAGAAGCTGATGCCATAATGGTGGCTCGCGGTGATTTGGGTGTTGAAATGGATTTTGCAGCGGTACCGCTTATACAGAAAGATATTGTGGAAAAGTGTATAAATTATCAAAAGCCTGTAATTATTGCCACACAAATGATGGAAAGTATGATTACAAATTTTCGTCCAACGCGTGCAGAAGCTACCGATGTGTCGAATGCTGTGCTTGACGGTGCCGATACTCTTATGTTGAGCGGTGAAACCGCTGTAGGCAAATATCCTGTAAAAGTGATTGAGAGTATGCACAGAATAATTCAGGAAACTGAACAAAAAAAATACAAATACAACAGAGGGAATCCGCCTTCACCGGAAAGCCAAAGATTTGTCCGCGACAGTGTATGTTTTAGTGCGGCACGGCTTGCAGAAGTTATTGGTGCCAAGGCAATTATAACCTTTACCGAACATGGGAAAACTGCTTATACCATATCCGGTTACAGACCCAAAGCAGATATTTATGCCTTTACCAGACACAGACATTTGCTTAGTGTATTGTCACTATTGTGGGGAGTGAGGTCTTTTTATTTTACCGAGATGACAGATATAAACATTGCAATAGAAAAGTCAATAAAAATATTGAAAGAACGAGGTGTTGTAAAAAAAGGAGATTATGTAATTCATGTGGGAAGTATACCTATGAGTATTACGCACAAAACTAATATGCTTAAAGTAACAAAAGTTGAATAATAGTTGTTAATGGTAAGGTAATTTGAAAATGTGCTAATGTGATAATGGGAGAGTTTTTTGTTTTTAGTGGTTAGTGAATAATTTGTTTTGCAAATCGTACTAAAATCATTAACTGTCATTCTGAATTTATTTCAATATCTAT
>JALTDM010000110.1 GCA_027074135.1 Bacteroidales bacterium | reverse complement strand
TTTGAGTTTTCACCGCATAAAACTCCTTTTATAAAATATATAAACTATCACAAAATAACGGGATAATAATATATTTGTAATAACTATGTACCTTTATTTTTAGTAAAAACGCAAGAAAAAAGTAAAATCTTGACGTATCTCAGCTTCATAGTGTATAAGATTGTATGTTTAATAAATTGTTATGCGCCAAAGGAAAAAACAGAATGGTAATAGACGAAAAGGATTGTAAAATCAAAATAAATGCTCTTACGCAGCAAGATTGGAAGCCGTTGTTATCATTAATACCGGATATTAAAAACACATCAAACTTTGGTGAGTGGTGTGGAGGAGATAAGAATAAAGAAGGAGTCATAACATTACCATACTCTATCCCGTTGCCCATTGTCTCTCAATTTTTAGAAATTGTTTATGCCATTCCTATTATCATAGATTTTGATTGGGGGTCATGGGATGAAGGACGAAAAATTGCTAGTGACGAGAAATTTGATTTCAATGCAATTGATCTTGTGACTAAATGTAAATTGATCACTGCAATTGTAAGGAATGATAGATTTTGCGATGGTGCTTTGGTTTCTGCTTTTGAATCAGGCCTAATTTTGAAAATTCTTAAATCTATTGAAAGCGAAGTAAGCGATAAGGAAGAGCGGATTAAATGCTAACCGATATAGGAGAATTTATTGTAGGCGCTTATCTTCAACTTGTCGAGGAATGCGATTTCATTGATTATAATGTTCGTCCTCCTGGTGGAGGTTTAAAAGGGCTTAGTGAATTAGATGTTGTTGGTCTAAATTTTAAAAAGAATACTGCATATTTGTGTGAGGTAACAACACATATAAGAGGTGTACTCTATAAAAATAATCAGGAAACTATCAGTCGCATAATAAAAAAACATGAACGTCAAAAAGAATATGCAAAGACGTATTTAAATAACTTTAAAAAACATAGATTTATGTTTTGGTCTCCTGTGGTACCAGTGGGTTATATCACAGAAAATTTGCAGAAGATAGAAACACTCGAATCAGTAATAAACGGCAAATATAAGAAATGTATTGAGCAGTTGAGATCGCTTGCAAAAGAAACAACTCATGACGTTAGAAATCCTTTTTTTAGAATGCTTCAAATAATGGAACATATGAGAGAATAATGCGCATAACAATAGGGTGCACTTGACCGCTATTCCGCTGCGCTCGTTCCTCGCTCCGCTCCATAGCGGCAACTGACCCATGACGTTAGCCGCACATACATAAGGAATAAACATGAAAACAGCTATTTCGATGCTGCCAGAGTGGATAAAACAACCTCTCCGTCGTTTAAGAAATCTTTTAAGACCAATTCCCTATTATGGAAAAGGAAGATGGTGTCCGGTATGTGGAAAGTCGTCTCGAAGATTTCGTCAATTTGTGATAGTGCCTCGAGAAGATGCTCAATGCCCTCATTGCGGCTCACTCGAACGTCATCGCTTTGTGTGACTATTTATTCAAAAAAAGACGAATCTCCTTGATGGTGCGCACAAAAAGATGCTTCACGTAGCGCCTGAAGTATGTTTAGAACCAAAGTTTAGAGAATACTTGGGTAACAATTATTTAACTGCTGACCTGTATAATCCTAACGCAATGGTCAAGATGGATATTACCGATATTCAATATCCAGATCAATCGTTTGACTGCATCTATTGTAGTCATGTACTTGAACATGTTCAGGATGACAAGAGAGCGATGCGAGAATTTTTCCTTGTTCTGAAAAATGATGGATGGGCGATATTGCTTGTTCCGATTACTAGCGAGCAGACCATTGAAGATCCATCAATAACCGATCCTGAAGAGCGATTGAAAGTCTTTGGTCAACAAGACCATGTTAGACGATATGGACTAGATTATATTGACCGGCTTCGTGAAGCAGGGTTTAGGGTAGAAATCACCAAAGTATGCGATTTTGTTGATGACAAAGAAGCAATAGAAATGGGATTAACCCCTGCAAGTGGCGAGATATACTATTGCACAAAATAAATCTGCGGCTAACAAGGCGCTCTATCTGACCGCCAATCCGCTGCGCTCCACAAAAACCAGTGAGCTTTGTCGTTATCTTTTCATATTTTCTTAATTAATTGTAGTTTAATGAACTATTAAAGCGCTCTATTTTAAATATTTTCAATATCACAATTCGATGGGCTTTTTTACAATTTGTTTCTTTAAGAAAATCAGATACAGTTAAACCCTTATCCATTATTTTATCATATCTTGTTCATAACAAAAAACATACGAAAGAGATAGGCAAAAAAAAATAGAGCGATTTATGACTCACAGTGTGGGTTACCTATATTTTAAAAGGGACTTTCTTTTCTTGATATTCCATATTTATCGCCTTCAAACAACAAATATAAGAATTTTATTGTCAGTCATTGTTCTTTTATTTTGGCTTCTTTTTAATCAGTTTATCTTCAAGCCAGTTGAGAATTCTCTCGTTTGATATCATCATTGCTCCCATCTGACAATGGTCAGCAGCACCCTCTTTTTCCGTAAAAAGCATATATGTTTTGGGGCATTTTAAAGCATTATACAATTGCTTTGCCTGACCGGGCATATCCTTGTCATCTTCGGAATCGACTACCAAAACAGGGCATTTAATTTTGGCAGCATAGGCTCTCATATTGTAGGGTTTGAGCTTTAAAAGAAAAGCGGTCGGAGATTTTGCACCGAAGGTAAACATACCGTTTCCAAAAAACCAACCAACATCTACATCCTTGTTCATTATTTTCATAATTTCCTTATTGAACTCTTCCGATGCTTTTTTATTTTTGAGGATTTCTTTCATGTTTGGCGGGCAGTGTTTAAGGGCGTTGGCGTAAAAATCATACACCCCGCCGTCTGCAACACAAACCTTGATTCGATGTTCAAAGGCAACGGCTCGCGGAGCCAGATATCCTCCGAAGCTAAAACCAATAAGGGCGATTCTCTTTGGATCAACTTCGGGAAGTTTCAAAGCATAATTCACAACAGGCGTTACAACGTTTTCCCAATCCGGTCTAAACGGAATTTTCTGCACACGTATCATTTCACCCTGCCCGGGTCCTTCAAACAAAAGACAGTTAAAACCACGCTCAACCGCAAGACGACCGATTTCAAAATAAAGTTCCTCCGCCGTACCGTCGAATCCGCTGTGGATGATTAATAATGGTCTTTTCTTGCCGGAGTTATCTACAAGACACAAATAAGCAGGCAGTGTTGTTTTTTTAAAAGGAATTCGAATAAATTTTATCGGGCTTTTGGATAGTTTGGCCGCTTTTTGGAAGCATTCGCGACTTTTA
>JALTDM010000109.1 GCA_027074135.1 Bacteroidales bacterium | reverse complement strand
GTATTTATCTATATTAAGAACATAAAATGAAGTATCGTTTAAAATAGTAAAATCTGAATAATTATCATTTTGTTTGCCGTAAAAAAGATATGCCTCATCATTAATCTTTGTAATATCTTTGGTATCAGATTCAAAATACAAATTTTTCATATGAACAATTGAATCTGATTGACCATTTATTACTTGAGAGAATAAAGAAAACAATACGATTTGTATTGTTTTCTTTAATAAAAAATTATGCACAGTCATTTCTGCTGAATCTACACACCCACTAACTTTTTTACGCCCGGTATTTGACCAATGTCCTAGTCCAATACCCAAAAATGATGGTCTAGATTGTTCTATTAATTCGTAAGCTGTAACACCATTGTCAGTATGAATGAGGTTTCCTCGTATCCACCTATATTTTTTACCGCCATTAATTTTTTCTATCTCTTCGTCAGATAACATTTTAAATTTTTCATCACTTAATTTTTCAATTTCATTTGTTTCTGGTCTTTGAAACTTTAATTTGGTAATTTGTTCCATAATAAAAAATATTAATTGTTAAACATACACTTCACAACCCTTGCAAAGCAGAATAACACTTATATAGCAATTAAGAGTTCAAAAATAATGATTTTAGCCGGCATCAAATTATTATAATTGAACTTAGTTGGTTAATTATGTTATTAGTGTGTAAAGATGATATGAAATCTGTGTGGTTGTTTATCAAAATTTTACTTTTTATTCATTTTTTCGGATGAAATTTCCACTTTTTCGGTTTATTTTTCTACTTATTGTAAAATAAAATTTAATATATAGAGTGTTTTTAAGGGAAAAAACATCTGTTAATTAATAACTTAAAACTTAAAAAATGGAAAACATAAACGAAACAATAACAAAAGTAATTCGAAAAATAAAAAACAAAAGACAATTAATGGGGTTATCGCACGAAAATATGGCAGTTGAGTTAGGTATCAGTACTTCGGCATACCATAAGATAGAAAAACAAGAAACCAAACTAACCCTATATCGTTTATTACAAATAAAGAAAATTTTAAATTTGTCTTTTGCTGAATTATTTGATGTTAAAACCGGAAAAATATACAATCAGAGCATTAAAGATAATGGTGTTGGACATCAAGAAATAGAAAATTTGTATTAAGATAATAAACTTGCTTACGAAAAGTACATTGCGTCATTGGAGAACGAAATAGCTTTTTTGCGTGGTTTAGTAAAAGAAAAGGAAAAATAGATTTAGCCGGAAAGTCAGTAAGTGGTTTACAATTATTCATCTCATTAACTAATTTTCGCATTAACATCTCGCCTGAGGCGAGAGAGGCATTATTGTATTCCCACATTATAATATTAAGACCATTGCGATATTCAGCAGCTAATAATTTTTAGTTTTTTTCCTGCTTTTTTTGAAAATTTTCAGTTAAAAATTTTTGAAAATCCAGCCCGACACATAATATACCTGTCTGCTTTTATGATCTTTTTGCTCAAACTTTAAATTTTTACTTGCTTTCCTCTCCATTTTTATCAAGTTTTGCATAAGTTTTTCATTATCTCCGGACTTCTGTCAAAAAGTTATTTATTATCTTTTTTGTCCTTAACTCGCTAAATGCGTCTGCCAACATCGGTTGATGTTGCTTTTCCATAACGCAAACACACAATAAAATACTGAAATATAAGGTTATTTACAAAAAAGATTACCTTGCAATGGTCTTAAGTAATATAATTTCTGTCACTAAACCGAATTTATTATAATTGCTATTGATTCGTATAGTTGACAAACCTATTTCGGTTGTGGAAAAAACTTTAATTTTCAAATAAGGGTCTTGAATGGTATCCTGCGACAAAGCCCTAAAACTCAATAAAAATAATAGTGCAACAACAAAAGATATTTTTAATTTCTTTACAAATTTAAAAGATTTTTAAAAAATGAAAAAGGGAGAACAAAATTTCCATTCTCCCTTTAAACAAATTAAATTTATCTCAAAATCAATTTCTGTCTCTCAAGAAAGTATTAAAGTAATCTGTAATTTTTTCAAGCAAATGAATTCTGTCGTATCCCCTAACATTGTGATGAGCACGAGGATAAACAAAGTAGTCAACTTGCACCCCGTCTTCTATACATTTTCTAATAAACAATAAGCTGTGCTGCCATACAACCGTATGATCCAAAGCTCCGTGGATAATCATAAATTTACGTCCTTTGAGCGTCTTTATTTTGTCATCATTGAGCAAAGAAGTTTCTTTGTAGCCTTCAGGGTTTTCTTGTGGCTTATCCATGTAACGTTCGCCGTACATCACTTCATAATATTTCCAGTCTATCACAGGTCCGCCTGCTACACCCACTTTGAACACTTTAGGATAATTCACCATGAGCGAAGTGGTCATAAATCCGCCGAAGCTCCATCCGTCAACACCAACCCTTGAAGTATCGACATAAGGCAGTGATTGCAAATATTCAATGCCTTTCATTTGATCTTTCATTTCTTGCTGTCCGAGATGACGATGAACAATGCTTTCGAAAGCAAAGCCTCTGTTTGCAGAGCCGTGATTATCCAAAGTAAACACAATGTAGCCTTCTTGTGCCATATAATACAACCACAATTGTGCTCCACCGAGCCATGAGTTGGTAATCAATTGCACATGAGGACCACCGTAAACATATACCAATACAGGATATTTCTTTGTACTGTCAAAATCAGGAGGATAAATTATGCGTGAATACAAATCACTCCCGTCATCGGCTTTGAGTTTGAATATTTTCATCTTACCGAACACATATTCGTCTTTCGGATTTGAAGACTTTTTAATGGTTTTCACAACCTTGCCGTTCAAATCTACTATTTGATAAATGGTTGGCGTATTAACATTACTGTAACGGTCTATCACATATTTGCTACCATCAAAATAAACAGCGTGGTGTGTACCTTCACCTTTTGAAACTTCAGAAATTTTCCCGCTTGCTAGTTCCGCTTTGTAAATCCTATTTTCTATTGGTGTAGGTGATGCAGCAGTAAAAATCACATTTTCGCCTTTTGCATCAAAACCTACAAATCCGGTAACTTCCCAATTACCTTTGGTAACTTGTCTTATCAGTTTGCCATCAGTATTGTAAAGGTAAAAATGCCTATATCCGTCCCGCCTGCTCAACCACAAAAATTCGCCAGAATGACCCGGAACAAAAAACAACGGATTTTCCGGCTCAACATATCTGTCGTTGGTTTCTTCAAACAATGTTTTAACTTTCTTTCCTGTAGTAACATCGTATTTATTCAGCCACAAATGGTTTTGTTCGCGGTTGAGAACGCCGATGTAAATAAATTTTTCTTGCGGACCCCAAGTAACTGCTGTCAGATATTGGTCGCTGTTACCGTTTTCTATATAAATGGTTTTACCTGTTTTCAAGTCACAAACTCCAAGCCACACTATTTCACTAGTCATCCCCGCCATTGGATATTTTACAGGGTCAACCTCTGCTACTCTTTTAGTTATATCTACAATAGGATAATCTGTCACATTTCTTTCGTCCTTGCGGTAGAATGCAATATAATTTCCTTTTGGCGACCAAAAAATCCCGTGGTCAATTCCAAACTCATTTCTACTGACTATTTGTCCGCTTACAATTCCTTTCGGCCAATCTGTGATTTGAATTTTCTTACCGTCAGCTCTAAGCAAATAGAGGTTATTTTTTATTGTGAAAGCAACAGCATTAGCATTTTTGTCATAAAAAATATTTTCGGCATCAGATGTTAAAACAAATTTGGATTTTAAGTGTTTTTTTGCCTTCAAGTCAACAATGTAAATAACTGTGTCTGCCTTAAATTTCAATGTATTAGCATCAAGCCATTCATAAGAAGGAAACCTCTTTATGGAATCGCCTGTGTATTTCAATAAATCTTGAAGGGTCAAGAATTTTTCTGACTTTTTTGATTTGGCACCGCTTTTCATCAATGTTACAAAGTCATCGGCAAGGTAAGTATAATTTGATGTTCCCGTTCTCCACTTAAGCCCGTAAATGTAATCACCGTACAATTTATAATTTACTACTGCATCTCTTAGAGTTAATTTTTTCTTTTGGGAATAAATGTTTGTTACAGATAAAATCCCCAAAACCAAAAGTGTAATAAACCTTTTCATTTGCTTTTCGTTTTTTTACTTACTGCAAAAGTATTGATATTTTTTCGAGCACAACAAAAATCATATGTTTTCTTCACCAAAAAGTTTTAACAAAACTATTTAAAGAGTGTGAATTATTTATTACCTTTGAACTGAATTTGAAAATTAGAAAACAAAAAGATATGAAAAAATTATTGTTATTGGGAGATGAAGCGGTAGCTCAAGGAGGAATTGATTCGGGCATTTCCGGTTTTTACGGATACCCCGGCACTCCTTCTACTGAAATTATCGAATATGTCCAAAGATCGCCCCAAGCCAAAGAAAGGAATATACACAGGGAATGGTCGGTAAATGAAAAAACTGCAATGGAGGCTGCTTTGGGTATGTCTTACGCAGGCAAACGTGCTATAGTAACAATGAAGCACGTAGGGCTGAATGTAGCGGCAGATGCTTTTGTAAACTCGGCTATCACAGGTGTAAACGGCGGTTTGATTGTTGCAGTTGCCGACGACCCGTCTATGCACTCTTCACAGAACGAACAAGATTCACGCTATTATGGCAAATTTGCATTCACACCTATGCTTGAACCTTCAAATCAGCAAGAAGCATACGATATGGTTCATTACGGGTTTGACCTTTCGGAGAAATACAAATTGCCTCTTTTACTTCGTCTCACTACACGTATTGCTCACTCACGCGGTGGTGTGGAAGTAAAAGATGAAGCCAGACCTGAAAATGAAGTTCGTTTACCCGACGATCCTGTACAATTCGTTTTGCTTCCAAATATTGCAAAAAGGAATTACGAACAGCATTTGCTTGCCGAGCAGCCGGCTTTGATTGAAGAATCCGAAAAATCACCTTTCAACAAATATATTGACGGACCGGATAAATCTATGGGTATTGTTGCGTCAGGTATTGCCGTAAATTACTTAATGGAAAATTGTCCTGAAGGGTGTAATTATCCTGTAGTAAAAATAGGTCAATACCCACTTCCTTACAACATGTTGAAGAAACTGTTTGATGAAGTAGATACTGTGCTGGTTTTGGAAGAAGGTTATCCTTTCATAGAAGAACAATTGAGAGGATTTTTCAACACATCTCCGAAACCTATAAAAGGACGTTTGGATGGTACAATTCCACGAACCGGAGAACTTAATCCCAATATTGTTGCAAAAGCTATTGGTAAAGAAATAGAAATAGTTTACAGTCCTAACTCAATAGTAAAAGCACGACCTCCACAATTCTGTGATGGTTGCGGACATATTTTCTTCTACAAGGCTTTAAATGATGTTATGGAAAAATACGGAAAAGGAAGAGTTTTTGCCGATATAGGTTGTTATACCCTGGCAGCACTCAGTCCGTTCAATGCCATAAATTCTTGTGTTGATATGGGTGCATCGGTAACAATGGCAAAAGGTGCTGCAGATGCTGGATTACTTCCTTCCGTAGCAGTAATAGGGGATTCAACATTTACCCACTCCGGTATAACAGGTCTTTTGGATGCTGTAAGGGAAAATACCAATATGACACTTTTCATTCTTGACAACAGTGCTGTAGGTATGACAGGAGGACAAAAATCTGCAGCAACCGGTAGAGTAGAAGATATTGTAAAAGGATTGGGAGTTGACCCTGACCACATAAGAATAGTTAATCCTATTCCGAAAGAACACCAAACAATGGTTAAAGTATTCAGTGAAGAAATAGCTTATCCCGGGCTTTCTGTTGTAATCCCGAGAAGGGAATGTGTTCAAACATATATCAGAAGAATAAAAATGCAAAAAAAGGCTAAAGCAGCAAAATAAAAAGTAAACAATTATGAAAACCGACATAATATTAACAGGAGTAGGAGGGCAAGGAATTTTATCAGTGGCAGCAATTATAGCAGCTACAGCTCTCAGGAAAGGAATGTATGTAAAACAATCGGAAGTACACGGAATGAGCCAAAGAGGCGGTGATGTACAATCAAACTTGCGTATATCAGACAAGCCGATAGCTTCCGACCTTATACCTATGGGCAAAGCAGATATAGTTTTGGGACTTGAACCTATAGAAGCACTCAGGTATGCACATTATCTGAAAAAAGACGGTTGGCTTATAGCTAATTCTACACCATATAAAAACATCCCGGATTATCCGCCAATTGAAGATGTTTTGGCTGAAATTAAGAAGTTTCCTAATCATATAATCCTTGATGCAGACACGGAAGCAAAAAAGCTCGGTAGTTCCTTGGTTGCAAATGTGATTTTGGTAGGTGCGGTAAGCCCTTATCTCGGACTGGAATACAATGACTTGGAAGAAGGTATTAGGGAAATTTTCGGCAGGAAAGGTGAAAGTGTGGTAGAACTTAACTTGAAAGCTCTTAAAAAAGGATTGGAACTGTCACAGGAATTCGTAAAAATTAAATAACACAATATTTGCAATAACTGAAAAGGGCTGGCCATTTGGTCACCCTTTTTTGTTATTTGTGTTTTTGAGGAAAATTATTTTTCATAAGTAATTTTCAGCACCTTAACATTATTTTCAGTTTGAATTTTCAAAAGGAAAACTCCTTGAAAAAGTTTTGGTGTAATTTTAAAATATTTGGAATTAATATTTATTTTCTGAAAAATTAACTCTCCTGTTGATGAATAAATTTTTATGGTTTTAACAGGATTTTCTGATTTTATCCATAATGATTTATGAAAAGGGACAGGGTAAACTTTAAATTTACATGTTTTAAAATATTTATTTTCATTGATTTTCGGCTGTAAATGAACATCCACACTTATCAAATCTGCATAAACAGGTAAAACATATGCTTCGGAAAAACTTGTTTTATTGCCAAAATATGTTGGTGAAAATTCATCGGACTCCGGATAATTGGGTATTGCCAACAATTTATAATTGCCTGATGCTACTTGAGGGAAAAAATATGCTCCGTTTTCTATTTGTGCAGAATAAAAAGGCGGATGATTTTCTGTAAAGTTATCACTGTAAAGTTGAACTGTTCCCGCAGTTAATAAATTACTATCGGCAAAAACTTGTCCTGAAACACTAAAAGCTTGAATGCTCTGATTTATGTATATGGTATCGGAATAGGTTGAAGTACAGGAATCTGATGTAGTAATTGTTAATGTAACAACATAAATTCCCGAGTCCAAATAGGTTTGTTGAGGATTTTGCAAACTTGAATAACTTCCGTTTCCGAAATCCCAATACCAACTTATTATTGTTCCACTTGCTTGTGAAGAATCATAAAATTCAATACAATTCGGACAATCACCCGGTAAATAAGAAAATGAAGCAAGACAGAAAGCATTTGTGTCTGTAAACACATCAAAACAAGTATTGTAAACACATGAATTATAGTCTGTTACTGTAACACAATATGTGCCTGCCGTTAAATTATACAAATCTTCTGTTGTATCGCCCGTACTCCATGAAAACACATAAGGAGGTGTTCCTCCTTGAACATGTATATCTATTGAACCGTCATTAGTTCCCGGTGCAGACTCCATTGTTACGGTTGCCGTAACATAAAATCCGCTACAAGGGTTATTTTCTACTACAATACTGTCACAATAAGTGTCTGTGCAGCCGGAATTTGTTGTTATAGTTAAACAAACATAATAAGTACCGTATGAGCTATAGGTGTGCATGGGATTTTCTTCGGTAGAAGTGGAGTCATCTCCAAAACTCCATGACCAAGATATAATATTGGAACTGTCCGATGCATAAGACATGTCCCAAAAATTTATTGTTGTACCGTTTATATCATAATTAAAACTTGCAGTACAACCTTGCGAAAATGATGTAAGACGGGATAAAATAAAAACTAAGAATAATATGGAATAAGTCTTGTACATTTATTCACAAAATTATAAAAAATGCCGGAAACATATCCGGCATTTTTTATTTTAACCTGTTATTTTATAAAACGACTTGTCAAAACCGTATTTCCTGATTTAACTTTAACTATGTAAACACCTTTTTGTAAATCAGATATGTTAATTGTTGTAACTCCGGTATTTGAAGATTTAAGTTGGCGTACCATTTGACCTGTTGTACTGAAAATACTAATTGTATATCCGTTTTCTGTATCAAGGAAAACATTTATGTAATTATTAGCAGGATTAGGATAAAGTTTTAGCATATTATTACTTAAATATGCATTTTCAAATCCTGTATATTCATCAATATGAACTGTACTTTGATAAGTTGTAATGGTTTTTGAACCACAATTTATAGAGATTAAAACTAAATAGTCTCCGCTTTGAGATACTTCATAAGTTGCAGCAATAATTGTAGAATCATTAGCTCCCACAAAATACCAATATATTTCCACATGAGATTCATCTATCCAATAATAGCTGTCAATATAAGCAGTATCAACAGTAAAATTTATACAAGTATCTACAGGGTCCGTAACTAAAGTATCACTATAAGAATTTGATGTGTCGGAATTATTACTGGTATCTGCATACACATAAAAACAATCCGTAGCCGTACAACCGTTATAATCAGTAACAGTTACACAATAATTCCCTTCAGAAAGTGACGATAAATCTTCAGTTGTCGCACCGTTATTCCAAGAGTAAGAAAATGGAGATGTACCTCCTTGAACATGTAAATTTATTGAACCGTCATTAGCTCCGGATGCAGATTCCATTGTGACGGTTGCCGTAACATAAAATCCGTCACAAGGATCATTTCCTACAAGGATGGTGTCACAATAAGTGTCGGTACAACCGGAATTGGAAGTTATTGTTAAGCAGACATAAAATGTTCCTGATGCAAAATATGTATGTTCAGGATTTGCTTCAGTAGAAGTGGAATCATCTCCAAAATTCCATGACCAAGAAACTATTCCAGAACTGTCTGCTGTATAAGACAAGTCTGTAAACTGAACAGTTAATCCGTCTGATTCAACGGAATAGCTGAAATTGGCATGACATCCGTTGTTTTGTGCTCGTAATCCATAGCCCGCAATGGCTACCACTAAAAATAACATAAACTTTTTCATGGCTTTTAATTTTTTTGGTTAAATACACCATTTAGATTCAAAAAGTAAAAAGGGTTGCATTAAAAAACTAAAAAAAATATTCCAAGCCTATTTTTGTGCTGTAAAACAAGAACTTCCGACGAATATTTTTTTCTTCAGGAAAAAGAGGCTTCAACATATATTCTTCCAATAAACCTATGGATATGTTAATGTTTTTGTCAATTGAATACGATAAATTTATGTCTGCATGCAGAATAAAGTTTGTTCGGACCGGAGTAAAACTTTCTATTGCCTGTATGTCATCATTTTCTGATAATGTCTTCCCTCTAATATTTGAAAGGATACCTACAATAAAACCCGACCCTGCCGATAAAATCCATTTATTGTTATTCCATAGTTTATATCTTAAAATAACCGGTATTCTTAAATATAAATACTTATTCTTTCCGGAATATTTTTCCGTCTTTCGTAAAGTGTCGTGTGTTGTAATTGTATCTGTTGTAAAAACAGGTATATAAGTACTGTCTGTTACAACAATCGGAATAGTATCTATTCCTGTAACCTCATAAAATGTATCAATTACCGAGACTTGCCAGTAGCTGTTGTCAATACTGTCAATGTGTGTGCGAGAGTTTACGGTTGTTTTTATAAAATCATAATTTGCTGTTTGGTTGAAGTTTAACAAACCTAATCCTATTTGCCAGCTCCATTTACCTGCTTTATGTTTATAAGCGACACCGAAACCAAAAGACATTTTACCATACTCGGATTCTTTTATTTTCTGTGTAATTTCATATGTTTCAGTATTTAGAGAGGTAATTTTGGGCAATGGTACGCCGGACAAAAAAGATACTTCTATTGCATTTTTTAATATTTCCGGAACAATAATGGTGTCGTAATGAAAAATTGTATCATAAACTCTTACCGTATCATATACATATACCACTTTTTCTATCTTAACTGTGTCTATTTTTACCTTTGATATTGTGTCAGGAACAGTATCTGACAGAACAGGGATATATGAAAGAGCAATACCTTTTATTGTCAAAATGGTAAATATAGCAATAAAAATAGTTCTTAACATAAAAAATCAGTGTCTGCGTTTGTGTTTGTGTTTTCTTTTTCTTTTGTGTTTTTCAGGAATAACAACAGGTTTTGATACCACAACCTTGACAGTATCGTAAACATAAACTTTCTTTTTCGTTTGAACAGTGTCAAAAACTACAACTTTATTGCTACTGATGTTATTATTTTCCGGATTTTCAATGTTTGTATTATTCTGTGATGGATTTAGTTCACTGTTTTTTTCAAAGGATTGAATTTTATTTTGTTTCTGTTCATTATTTTTTGATAAATCAGGCTTCGAGTTGTGTCTTAAGCGTGGCTTTGTGTTAACGGGAATATCCATATCTTTTTTAGTGTTACCAGCAGGTATGCTTTCCTTTTGTTTGCTATCTTTTTTTATTGCTTGCTGTTGGACCGGAATTTTTTTAACAATCGGTGCTATGTTTTTTTCAGGATTTTTTGGTAATGTAATTTTGAGATAAGAAAAAATAAGAATAAGTATAATTATCAATAAATAATAAACATTTAAAGTATTCTAAAAAAAAAAAAAAAAACGGTATTTGTT
>JALTDM010000108.1 GCA_027074135.1 Bacteroidales bacterium | reverse complement strand
CCTTTGCTTGCAATCATAACAAATTCCGACTTCAAATCGGGAGCGATGTTGGTATCAACTTTTTCTACCAAAATAGTTACCTCTGTATAATTATCTTTCTTTTCTGTTCTAAAGTTCATCTTACCGGTGTTTTGTTTTATACAAAACTAAACAATTTTTAATACACAAAAAAATTTATTTTATTTTTCGTCAGTTTTTTTCTTCATTTCTTCTTTAAGTGCATTCAGTTCTTCAGCAACATCACCGAGAGTAGTTTTTTCTACCTTAGGTGCTTTTACCTTACCTGCCGATTTAGACGGTTTTTCAACTTGTTCTTCCCAAGTTCTTGTGTGTGAAACTATTATCTTTTGTGCATCTTTATTAAATTCAGTTACCATAAACGGTAATTTTTCTTCTACTTGAGCTTTGCTTTTATCTTGTTTAATTAACTGCTTATTAGGAGCAAAAGCTTCCATTCCGTAAGGTAAGGCAACAATAGCACCTTTGTCAACTTTTTCAATAATAGTTCCTTCGTGAACAGAACCTACTGAGAAGATAGTTTCGAATGCATCCCACGGATTTTCTTCAAGTTGTTTATGTCCGAGGCTCAATCTTCTGTTTGCTTTGTCAATTTCAAGAACAACTACATCGATTTTTTCGCCTACTTGTGTAAATTCTGCAGGATGTTTAATCTTCTTAGTCCAAGAAAGGTCACTTACATGGATAAGACCTTCTATACCTTCTTCGAGTTCAACAAAGATACCAAAGTTTGTAAGGCTCCTTACAATACCTGTATGTTTTGAACCAACGGGATATTTTTCTTCCACCTTTTCCCATGGATCAGGATAAAGTTGCTTGATGCCGAGGGACATTTTTCTTTCTTCCCTATCGAGTGTAAGAATAACAGCTTCAACTTCATCACCTATTTTCAGGTATTCTTGAGCTGTCTTCAGGTGGTTTGACCAAGACATTTCGCTTACGTGGATAAGACCTTCCACTCCGGGAGCAATTTCGATAAATGCACCGTAATCTGCCAATACCACAACTTTCCCTTTAACCTTATCGCCCACTTTGAGATTCGGATCAAGAGAATCCCACGGATGAGGTTGAAGTTGTTTCATACCGAGGGCAATCCTTTTCTTTTCTTCGTCAAAGTCAAGGATAACCACTTTTACTTTTTGGTCAAGTTGAACAACTTCTTCGGGATGATTTATTCTGCCCCAAGAAAGGTCTGTAATATGGATAAGTCCGTCAACACCACCGAGGTCAACAAATACTCCGTAAGAAGTGATATTCTTAACGGTTCCTTCAAGGATTTGACCTTTTTCGAGGTTAGCAATAATTTTCTTCTTTTGTTCTTCTAGTTCTTCTTCGATAAGAACTTTATGAGAAACTACTACATTCTTGAATTCGTGATTTATCTTAACAACTTTGAAGTCCATTACTTTGCCTACAAACGCATCGTAATCGCGGATAGGTTTAACATCGATTTGTGAACCCGGCAAGAATGCTTCTATTCCGAATACGTCCACAATCATACCGCCTTTTGTACGTGCTTTAATGTAACCTTTGATTACTTCGCTGTTGTCGTAAGCATTATTTACTCGTTCCCAAGCTTTTACCAAGCGAGCTTTTTTATGTGAAAGGACTAATTGTCCCGTATTGTTTTCTATGCTTTCTACGAATACTTCCACTTTGTCGCCAACTTTGAGGTCGGGATTGTAACGGAATTCGTTTCTATTTATGATACCTTCCGATTTGTAGCCTATGTTTACCACAACTTCTCTTTTGTTAATGGCTATAACCGTACCTTCTACCACTTCTTTTTCTGCAATTGTAGAGAGGGTTTTGTCATAAAGGGCTTCAAAATTTTTTCTTTCTTCTTCAGAGTAGAAATCGTCAGTGTTGTTTAATTTGTCCCAATCTATTTCTTGGTTGTTGTTTTCGTCATAAAGGTTAATTTCATAATCGCCTTCTTCAATTTGTTTTTCGGCTTCTTCTTGTGCTTTTTGTTCCATGCGGAATTTTTCAAGTTCGTCTTCTTTTACATCTTCTGCACTCAAGTTCAAATCCTTTTTTTCAAGTTCTTGTTCTTGGTTTAATTTTTTTTCGTCACTCATAACTTTTTGATTTTTAATGGTTAATATGTTAGACTTTATGTTGTTAAATGTAACAACCGATAAAAATTTTGACTTGCAAATGTACGATTTTTTTTAATACACAAGGAGTTAGCAAAAATTTTTTGATTATTTTACATTCTTTTCCTAAACGATGAAAAATAAAAAAGAAAACAGCATTTTAAAAATTCTCAAATAACTTTGGTGTATAAGACAAACACCGTTCTCAGATGACAAATATAAATTTGCACAAATAGTACAGCATCTTAATTGTCCGCCTTACAACAAACAAGAGCATAATAACAATTTACAGCAAAAGAAAAATGTCAAGAGTTGCAGTATGGGATGATAAAACCAATCAGATGGTAGAATTATTGACCAATAATTTTGAGTGGTCTTGTAACACCATTGGAGAACTTTATAAAAGTTGTTGGCAAACAGAATTTTTTTAGAGAAATAAACCAACTGTTACGTATAAAATTATCTAGTCTTAATGCAGTTATGATATAAATATGGACAGCATTGATAACAATCCTTATTTTAAAATATCACCAAATGTGTTCAAAAAGAAAGTAACCTAAATAAATAAACTCGTTATCATTAACAACATTGTGAAACTTAACAACTAACAATTAAATTCTAATTCCCAGAATAGTGATATCATCTATTTGCTCTTGTTTATAATTATTATAATTTAACCATTTATGCAAGGTATCATTTAAAACTTCTTTTTGTTTTATCATGGGGGATTTTGATATATTAAGCAATAATTCTTTAAAAGGTTTATTTTTAAATTTTTTCCCTAATGGTCCTCCAAATTGATCAACAAATCCGTCGGTAAAAAGATAGATAATATCACCGGATTCTATTTTAAATTCATGGGTTGTAAAATCATCCATTTTTGTAAAAACGGAAATAGGCATTTTATCAGGCTTAAACTCATAAAAGAAAACAGCTTGTTTTTCTTCTTTACTAATTTTGACTTTTGTCCAATCTATTTTATTTTTTTCTTTGTTTAAATCTCTACCGGATATAAAGTACATTGAATTATTGGCACCGGCAAAAAAAACTTCTTTGGTTTCAATATTTATAGAAACAACAGACATATCCATTCCATCTTTTCTACGGCGTCCCGGTTTTTCTTGGGCTAGTGTGCTTATAATTTCTTTTCGCATTTTATCCAAGATCGTGCCCGGATATATAAGGTTTTCTTTTATTAC
>JALTDM010000107.1 GCA_027074135.1 Bacteroidales bacterium | reverse complement strand
AAATTAAACAGCTTAAGAATTACATAAAAAATGTTAAGAATGATATAAAAGCAGAAAAATCAAAACAAATTGAGGTAAAAAATAAAATTGTTTACTCGGAACAAAAGTTGAAACTATTGACATCTTTAAAAAATACAGGTCATAATAATAATGAGGAGGAAACTTTGGATATACCAAATTTTGAAGATAAAATTAAGGATATAAAACAGAGTCTGAGTGAATTTTATAATAAAGAAGAAGAAAAAGCCGGTACAGGTTATAGTGATTTATATGCTTTTATAGAATCGAGTTTGTCAAAAAATATAGGAGAAAAAGAAATTTCAAAAGCTAAAGTCATATATAATAATGCTGAAAATAAACTTATTGCAGAAAATCAGTCGGAAGGAACAAAAAATTATACAATTAGAAAAAATGGTAATGAAAATACAAATAATAGAACAATAGTTTCGGGGAATGAGAAAAATAATAAACAAGAAAAAGAAAACTCAGGTGTAGTAACTACTGATACATCTCTTGTTGTATCAAACCAAGATACATCTGGTAATACTGTTTCAAATAATGAAAATTATTATGAGGCTAACACTGTTTCCAAAACAAATAATGAAAATGTAAATAATGAAATAAATGATACATCTCTTATGATTGCTTCAAATCAAGATACAGTCGGTAATGTCTCTATAAATAGTGATTCTACATATTATGCTAAAAGCGAGATTAACGTTGAAGATGTGAATTCTATGTTATCTGAAGAAAGAAATACTAAAAAACCTGCAAGTGTAAATTATATTGAAAAAGATACTCCGTCTCATATTGTCTCCCAACTTGATGTGTTGCCTGGATTTAAAGAATTAAGCCCTGAAATAACATTGGATTCTACAGCAACAGATAATGATAACCAAAAAAAATTACTTTTAGCTTCATCGTTTATGAAGAGTAAAATGAACAATGAACGTCTTCAATTAAATGCACTTCAATCATCTCTTGATAAAGGAAATATAATTGCCGAAAAATCAAAAGTTAAGTCAAAAATAAAATACCTTAAAAAGCAAATTCTTGCAGATTCTTTATTGTTGAGCCAAATAGAAAAGAATACTTTGGCAGAGGAATACGTACCAGGTGAAGAAACTGCAGTTGACGATAAACTGGTTGCTGCATTTGTTGATAAAAAGATAAAAGAAGATTCTGATATTGGTAAGGTTGAAAAAGATATTTATGAACAAAAAAACAAGAGCGCAGATAGTTTACTATCCATAGGAAAAGATAAAGAAAAAGCAATAAATACAAAAAATTTGGTAAATGACTTTTTGTATGATAAATTATTTGTTCCACTAGATAGTATAGCTACTGAAAATGAAAAAAATGGAAGAGTAAAATATTTAGTGTCAAATGCTAAATTTTTGTATGATCTGTCTCTCAAAATTGAGCGAGATGCCAAAAAAGATAAATCAAAAGAAGAAAGGTTAAACAAACTTGAAACGGCAGCCTCTCTTAAAAAGGATGCTATAAAAAATCTTTTTTTAGCAAAAGAACAAGAAAATACGAATTCCGGAGCTTTGAATCTACCTTTAATTTCAATGAGTCCTGAAGATAAAGAACAGTTGTTTCAAAACATAGGAAATGCTGAAACTGAAAAAAGATTGTTGGCAGATTATAACTTGAAAATGAAAAAACTTACCAACACAATTATCGAAGATACACTTGCAGACAAATCGAAGGTAAAAAAGATTACAAAAAACCTGAATAAACTGAAAAAAGAAGTTGTGGAAAAGTACAACACGGTATTAAATGCTGACAGCAATGTTTATTCTATAAACGAAAAATATTTAACTCAATTGTCAAATGAAATACCACCAAAAAATGTAGAGAAGTTTACCTCATATCAAAACTTGGCAGATACATATTTTAATAAAGCTACTACCTTAAAATTAAAAGCAATTATAGAAAAGGATGATAATAGAAAACTGGAATTGCTTAAAAAGTCTGAAAAGTTATTTAATAAAGCTCTAAATACACAAAATCTTGCATTAAATACAATAATATATGGAAATGCTGATGTTACATATGCTGCTGTTACTCAAACAAACTATATTTCTCCCTTATTGATAGCTTCGAATATTTCAGAAAATGATGTTAATTTTAAGGTAAATGAAAAAAATCTTATAACTCGCAATTATAATTCTGAAGAAAAAGATAATTGGTATTATGCTGAAGATAATGATAAAGAGTTAAATGATCTTGTTAAGACACTAAATCAAGCTGAATCATTGGTTAGAAAAGATGAAAGTATAATAAAAACTTCAAAAAATCCTGACAAAGTAAAATCTACCGAAAAGGATTTAAAATACTTAAAAAAAACCAGGAACAGTATTATAGATGATATTGTAGGATTGATTAATGAGAATTCGCAGTTAAAACAAAAATTACTCGATAGCAAAATCAATGAATTAAAACAAAAAAATACAATTTTACCTGAACGTAAGAAATTAGCGGATGTTCTGGAAAATAAAGCGAAATTATATAATGAAACTGCAGATAAACTTTTGGATAATTTAAAATATGTTAATAGTAATGATGTTAAAGCAAGACTTGTAATTACGGCAAAGAAATATAAAGATAAAGCGATCAAATCAATGTTTCAAGAACTTGCACTATATCAGAAAAAAGGAGAAGTTTCTGATGAAGAAGTTACTGCTCTGATTTTTAAAAAACGAAATATTTCTGCTTTGGAAGATTTTACACGGGGATTAGATGCAGATAAAATAATTGTTATGTATAACAAACCTCCACAACCACAAACAACTAAAAAACAAATACTTGCTAAGGCATCTGCTCATGAGAAAAATGTGAAAATACCTCAAGACTTTATCCTTGTAAATACTACTGATGTAATGCGTTCCGGAGAAAGTTATAATATTTCTGTAATGTTAGATACAACAGAATATTCGTCTTTGGCCAAATTCAAAGTTCATTATCCTGGATATGTTAACGTGAAGATTATAAGTTATCCGCTTAGTGCTGATACTCTTACTACTGATACTACAATAAACTTAATTTGGATAAAATATAATGGTCGTAATCAAAATAATATTGTATTATCTGTTAAACCTCAAAATGTTTTTTCATATAATGATACTATAATCTTTGAGTTTTCTTATTTGAAGAATAAAAATATAAAAAAGGTTATAAAAAAACTTCCTGTAACATTTGAAGAAGCTCAAGAGGCAATGGCTTCCAAAAATAATGAAGGTACAAATAATCAAGAAAATATAGTAACTAAAAACGAAAAAGTATTGCAGAATGCAAACAACAATAATGTTATAACCGAAAATTCTAATAAAACTAATATTCAATCCCAAGTCGATACTTCCGTTTCTGTACAATCGGAATCCGTGGTAGCGGAAAATACTCAAATCACACAAAATAAACCGGGAAATAATGTTATAAATGACGAAAATAATAACGATAGTTTGTTTGTATATCAAAATGCGACAAAACAAAATAATACAGAAAATAAAATATCTAACAAAATCAATGTTGTTACAAATATTCAAACTTCAAATGTTGTTAATAATTTAAAAGTACCTTTAGCTATAGGTGATAAAAGCTATTATTCGGACAAAAATCCTATACCTGTGAATCCTCCTATGCCAAACGGCATTGTTTATAAGATTCAAATAGGTGCATATTATAAACTTGTTGATAATAACACTTTTAAGGTTAGACCTGTTTCTGTTGAAAAAGCTCAAGGCAGCAAGTATTATAAATATATGTTTGGTCAGTTTTCAACATTTGATGCAGCCATTGCAGGTTTAAAGAAAATTAGAGATATGGGATATCCCCAAGCATTTATTGTTGCTTATCAAGGCGGTAAACGCATTCCTGTTTATATCGCAAGGAATGAACAATATGCAACACCAGGATATAAAGATTTGGCAAATGCTGAAATTTCAGCAGTAAATAACGGTACGGAGGTAAATTATAAACAAACAGCTTCATCAAACATTGTAAGTAATTCATCACCTTTACCTAAAGATAAAGAACTGTTTACCGTTCAGATAGGAGTGTTTAAAAATACACCGTCTCCTGCATTTTTTGCAGCGTTTGACAATATATATTATGAAAATACACCTTATGGCTTTACACGCTATTTTACAGGTATTTTCAATTCTTATGCAGAAGCTGTTTCTACAAGAAATTTAGCAAGAAAAAAAGGAATAAAAGATGCTTTTATTGTGAAGTACAGCAATGGGAAAAGACTTTTGCAGTCTGTTCAGACACAACCTGTTGTAGCTGAATCTAAACTGCAAAATAAACAATTATCCACAACAACTCCTGTTGAAATATCAGATACTACAGGTTTGTTCTTTAGCGTTCAGATAGGTGCCTTCAAAGGAAATGTAAGTTTAGATGAATTGTTGAAAGGAATAGAAAGTGTTCGCGGTAAGTATGTTGGTTTCATAAAATCAGGCGTATACACGGTGTTTGTTGCAGGTAAATTTAAATCGTATAAAAAAGCACGTGATTTAATGATAATCTTGAAAAATGAAGGTTTGAAAGATGCTTTTGTCATCGCAATCAAAGACGGCAAGAAAATACCTGTTTCATCTGCTTTAAAAATACTTGGAAAATAAACAAATTTATTGTTTTATAAACTTCAAACAATTATATGGTCTGTTGTTATTTATTTTTAGATAATACATTCCGGGAGTAAAATTGGAAATATTTATAGTTTTAATTTTTTCCGCATTAAAATTATCTTTCAAAACCTGTATGCCCTGCATGTTGAAAATTTTTACTAAAGCGTTACCCGTTTCATCTTTGGTGATAGTTATAAAATCTTGAGCGGGATTTGGTGAAATTGAAAAATTACTACTATTTCTTTGCTGATTTGTTTCAGAAGATAAATCACTTACAACCAAGTAATCCGTGAGGTCTCCCATACAAAATAAATCTGTATCACCAAGGCATATTAAATCGTATTCTACATCTTTGTTTGCCATAACATTCACCACAATAAAATTATCACCCTCTCCATCACCCATTCCTGTTGCAATTAGTGTTATATTGTCATAATGGTCATATGTTACATTGCTTGCCCAACTTGCTCCCAAATCTCCTGCAAACATAAATACATTGTTTGTTAATTCTCTGAAAATAGGTTCTACTTCCGACCAAAAATTTATTGTGTCGGCTCTTCCTGCATCGGAATTCCAATGGATGTAATTGAAAGGGTTATCTGATTCACGCCACAATATTTGATGAAAAAAGACAAAAATATTGTCGCATTGAGAAGCGTTTTCGTTTACAACATCTTTTAAAAATTGCAATTGGTCTCCCGATATATTCCATCCGTCAAGATTTGGATCCAATATTATGAAAAGATCATTTTTGTATTTGAAGTAATAATATGTATCTCCATATCTGCTTTCATATAGTTCCCTGTTTTCCATATCGTGATTCCCTACAGCAAAATAAACGGGTAATTCCAGAGTATCAATATCCGCATCAATTTCATCCCAATCTTGTGCCGTAGGATTAGGTGATACAATATCTCCAGTTAGAACACCGAATTTTATTTCCGGTCTACTTTGTATATAACCGAACCGTTGTTTGAAAGGCGGATGAAAGCCTACATTATTCACTCCGGGGGCTCCATAAGTGTGGCCGGCTACAAAAAAGGAATATAGAATTGTATCTTCCTGTGAGAATGAAAGAAAATTGAGAAAAATTGTTAATGTCAGTAATATAATGGCTTTCATAGTGTAATTTATTTTTCCCTTAATTCTTCAAAAAATCTTTTCATAAGAGTTTCTGCTTCCGTTTCCAATATTCCGCATGTAACTTCTGTATTTTTTAGTATGTCCATAGAGTATTTTTTATAACCTTTTTTCGGATCGCTTGCTCCGTAAACAATCCGTTTAAGGTGCGACCAATGGATTGCTCCCGCACACATTACGCATGGCTCTATTGTAACATAAAGTGTGCAATCTTCCAAATATTTGCTTCCCAAATAATTTTCTGCCGAAGTGATTGCTATAATTTCTGCATGTGCAGTTGAATCTTTTAAAGTTTCCGTTTGGTTGTGGGCTTTGGCAATTACTTTTCCGTTGCAGACTATTATGACGCCAATGGGTACTTCGCCAAGTTCGTAGGCTTTGCGGGCTTCTTTTATCGCCAATTTCATATAATATTCGTCATCAAAAATCATTGTGGTAGAGATATTTCCAATTCGTTTTCCCAAGAAGATTTTATTTTTATGCCTTTTTCGTATTTAACAGGTTCGGGCAGTATTTTTTTTGATAAATCACCGGGAGTCCATTTGCCGTCACCGTTTTTGTCGGAAATTATCCGCAATCCGTATTCATTTGGAGGCAAATTGATAAATGTTACAGCTGTGTCATTCAGTTGGAGTGTCGTTTCTTTAATAATTTTCTTAAATGATTTATCCGTTAGTTGGATTATCAGGTTATTTGCTGGCTTTTTCGTTGTTTTAATTTTAAGTGAGCCGTAGTAATCTTTGCTTTGCACAGAAAAATTAAATGCTGTGCTGTCGTTAGTGTTGCCGAAAATACTGTAAATGGCGGCAGAATCAATAATTAGCCTGTATTTTTCATCTTCTTTTTTATCAAAAATAATAAAGATGTTTTCTAGTGAATCTTTAATTTTATAGCTTATTGGTACAAATGCTGTATCTTTTTGAATGAATAGTTTTATTTTGGTTGTATCTGCCGATTTCACCGGAATGCCGGTTGAAATTATAACTGGTTTGAATGGTGAAACTTTGGGATTGCCTTTTAGTTTTAAAGTCAGCTGTGGCAGTTTGTATTTTTTGTTAAACCACTTGAAATACAATGTGTCATTGTGTAATGTGTCTCTGTCGTAATAGGAAACGGCAAAAACAAGGGAATCTTTTTTTGTTGCATTTGTGTCTGTTATCCATATCGTTACTGTGTCGTTATGTGGTGAAATGCTTGTTAAGAAGTTCATTTGGGTGATGGGATTAATTATCGGTTTTTTGTTTGACTGGCGGTTAAAAAAAATAACGAGTTTCCCAGGCATAATCCTTTTGTACTTTGCTACAAAATTTTTCAGGTTTTTGTCTTCGATGAAAGTCAGAATTTTGATGCTGTCAGGTCCGAAAACTGTTTCTTTCTTTCCGCTTGTGTCAGTTTTAATTTTTGCAAAAGGGGAAATATCTTTATCAATGAAGCCTATTTTTTCGGTAGGCATATCGTAGCGGTAATTTTTGTTTTTATCGTCCAGTGCATAAATTGAGTATGTGCCGGCTTTCAGATTTGTAAACTCAAAATTACCGTTTTTATCGGTTGTGGTTACATAACGTGGCAGTTCGTTGTAAAAAGCGGAATCTTTGCCTGCGGGGTAGAGTAGTACCTTTATAGACTTTTCGGGTTTGAGTGAAAAAGCATTTGATACACTTCCACTTATTTTCAACGAATCTATTTGGCTGCCTGTCGAAAAAATATATTTGAAATTGTGCAAAATGTTCCCTTCAGTAAAATCTGCTATTGCATTGCCGAAATTCAGAATGTAGGTTGTATTTGGCAGTAGTGAGTCGGGCAGAATGATTTTTAATTGTTTCCCGTTCAGCTTTACTTTGGGCTTTTCTTCGGAAGGTGGTGATACAATTAGGTTATCGGAAATGTTTTTCAGTACTATGTATTCGTTAAATTTGATTGTGATAACCTTTTCTTTGAAGTTTTTTGTATAGAGTAGTGGAGACATTTTTATAGGTTGCGGCGGTGTGGTATCCTTAGGCCCGCCTGAGGGAGGTACCATATTGGCACACGAATATAGAAAAAGAGTGATAACGACTGCTGTAAATTTTATTAGTCTATTTTGCATCTAAATTCCCCCAAATTATTTTTTTGCCGAACCCGAGTCTGTTATCGGTATATTTTATGAAATAAGGCTCTATTATCCAAATATCGGTATTTGTCAGTATTGCATAAGGGAACCTTTTTAAGTAGTTTTTTTTTGCCGATTTATACTCCGTATCGTCTTTTGGTTTGCGCATAACGGCATTTATTTGTGCTCCTTGAATTTTCCCTACCTTTTCGGTTTCTAAAACAACGCTTAATGCTACTTTGTTTGAATGTGTTAAATACTTAATATGCTTGGTTTTTTCTTCGGACAAACAGATAAAATGATTTTTTTCGTTGTCGTAAGCATAAAAACAATTGGCACAATATGGATATTTTCCGCCATAAGTGGCTAAAGTGAGTACATGGTGTTCTTTTAAGAATGATTTAATTTTGTCGTCAAACTGCATTATTGATTTTGTTCTATCATTTTAATCAAGTCTTGTCCTATGTCTTTGCGGTAATATTTCCCTTCAAAATTTATTTTTTCCGCACTTCGGTATGATTTATTTACGGCTTCAATTATGTTACGCCCCAGAGATGTTATAGCAAGTACACGTCCGCCTGCAGTAACAATATTACCGTTTTCGACAGTCTTAGTTCCCGCATGGAATACGATGCTTTCATCAACATCTTCAAGACCTGTAATTATCTTTCCTTTTTGATATTTTTCGGGATAGCCGCCTGATGCCAAAATTACAGTAGCGGCAGTTTGGTTACTCTTTATTATTGACACTGTATCCAATCTTTCTTCGGAAGTGGCAACAAGCAGTTCCACAAAATCATTCTCTATAAGGGGTAAAATTGTTTGTGCTTCAGGGTCACCAAGTCTTACATTATATTCAATAACATAAGGATTGCCGTTTACATTCATCAGACCGAAAAAGATAAAACCTTTGTAGTCGATGTTTTCGGAGTTTAGTCCGTTTACCGTCGGTTTTATGATACGTTCTTCCACTTTGTTAATAAATTCTTCAGTAGCAAACGGCACGGGTGAGATGTTTCCCATTCCACCTGTGTTTGGTCCTTTGTCACCTTCGTAAATGCGCTTATAATCCTTAGCTTCAGGTAAGATTACATAATTTTTCCCATCAGTCAATGCAAAAACAGAAACTTCTGTTCCTTTCAAATATTCTTCGATTACAACCTTATAACTTGCTTTGCCGAATTTACCTTTTACCATTTCATCTAGTGTAGTATATGCTTCGGCTTTGGATTCTGTAATGATAACTCCTTTGCCAGCGGCTAGTCCGTCAGCTTTTAAAACATAAGGTGGTTTTTGTTGGTCAATAAAATTATAACCTTCTTTTATGTTTTCTCTTGTTACATCAAGGTGGGACGCTGTAGGTATGTTATACTTTTCCATGAATTTTTTTGCAAAACTTTTACTACTTTCAAGTTGGGCACCTTCTGTCGAAGGTCCTATAAAGTGAATATTGTGGATAATATCGTTTAATTTATCTTTTATTCCGTCGGCAAGAGGTGCTTCCGGCCCAACTATAATCATTTCGATATTATTGTTGTGGACAAATTCTTTAACAAGTTGTGGATTGTTTATATTAAGCGAAATATTATCTGCAATTTGTTCTGTTCCTGCATTCCCCTGTGTTACAAATAACTTATCTGTATGGATGCTTTGTTTTAATTTCCATGCAATTGCATGTTCTCTACCGCCACTGCCTATTAGTAAGATATTCATTAGTAAAAGTTTTTTACAAAAATAATTATAAAGTTTATGTGAATTGTAAAAAAAATGTAATTTTGTGCTGCAATTAGTTCGGGGTGTAGCTCAGTCCGGTTAGAGCACACGTCTGGGGGGCGTGGGGCCGGTGGTTCGAATCCACTCACCCCGACTTTTTCCCAAAAATAATTCTTAATTTTTCTCTTTTTGGAATTTAAGCGTTTCTGTCCGAAAGTTCCAGTTTCCTTTTAAATCCTTTTAATTCATCTAAGAAGTCTTTTTTTACAGTTAGGTAAGGTTTTATATCTTCATCAGGTGTTACTTCTATGTTTCTCAGCTTCAAGTGTTGATTTACAAAAATCATTTCTATGTCGGGATAAATAGCCTCATTTCTAATGTAGTCAACAACCTCCATTACTGCAAAGTTGTGTTCTACCAAGTCATAAATCCCGGACTTGAATTCGTTTATAATCATATTCTTTAATACATCTACTGTTTTTTCCAAACTAATGAATCCTCTTTTTTGCAAACCCGTTCCGTTTATTCTTATGCGTCCTTTAAAACTTGATTCAAACATAAAAAGGTTTATTACCGGGTCTTTTCTGAAAGAAGTGCCGTAACCGTAAACATTGCCGATTCTTAATATTGCCGCTTCCATTTTGTCAAATAATCGGCGAACGTGGTTTTCGCCTCTCAATTTTGACGACCCGTAGTATGTTCGTGGGTAAGGCTCAATTTTCTTATTTATAGGTTTGCTACTGTCTCCGTAAACTGCAATTGAGCTTGCATAAATAAATTTTTTTACATTTTTGTTTTGTTCTGCGGCATATACAGTTTCTGCAGTTCCCCAGTTGTTAATTTGTTCGTACAAATGATGGCTGGCATTTATTAGGCGTGATTCTACTCTTGCTCCAAGATGTACAACCGTATCCACTTCTTTCATTATATTGTTCAGCTTACGGCTATCCAAAAGTTCCCCTTCTACAAATTTCACTTTTCCCCTTTTTATGCCGGAGTGTAAAAAGAGATTGTAATTTCGTCTGGCAAGATTATCGTATATTATTATTTTATCAACTTGTTTACATTTATCCAATGCAATGGAGAGTTCTGTTCCAATATATCCTGCACCTCCTGTTATAAGTACATTCATGTCTTTTTATTTTTTTACAAAAATATAATAAATCTAATCATCATATAGTGTTTGT
>JALTDM010000106.1 GCA_027074135.1 Bacteroidales bacterium | reverse complement strand
ATGCCTGCAAATTATAATTTCAAAAATTGGAATCAGGCAGGTGTCAAGGCAGTAGAAAAAGTCTCAAAAGATACGCTTTTAATTTACGGAAATATCGGTATTTGGCTTACAGATTCGGCTTTTTCTTCTTTCAAAGATTTTAACGCAGGGCTACCGCAAGGTATTGACAACAGAAAAGTGTGCGTAGTAAGATATGTTCCGGATAAACACAGATTGTTTGCAGGAACGCTTTTCGGATTTTATGAGTTTGATTTTAGTCATGGAAAATGGCAAAGGTTGAATTTGCCTGTGCACGAAAAAAGGGTAGTAGATGTTATTTACCATAATGATACACTGTTTGCTCTTACCCGCTCGCATTTGTTATATAGCCTCAACTTCAAAGATTTTAAGGTCTTCAAACTGCCTCCACCCGAAAATTATGACAACAAAATCGGGCTTTTCAAAACATTGTGGGTAATTCACAGCGGCGAAATTTACGGTAGTGTAGGGAAAATTATTGTTGACATAATTGCCTTGATTTTTATATTTTTGACAATCACCGGAATAATTTTATTTTTCAAAAAACGTAAACTAACTAAAAACAGTTTATCCAAAGAAAAACTTTCAAAGGTTAAAAAGTCATTTGTTTGGAACCTCAAGTGGCACAACAAAATTGGTTGGATGACTTTTATTTTACTTCTGATAACGGCATCAACCGGTATTTTCTTGAGACCACCTTTTCTAATTGCCATAGCAAATGCAAGGGTTGGTAAATTGCCATATACCGAACTTGATACGGATAATCCTTGGTTTGACAGTTTACGCAAGATATATTATGATAAGGAAAAACACAGATATTTTATTTTCACACCTGATATGATTTATTTTTCGGATGATAATTTACATTCTCCGCTAAAACCGGTAGAATACATGCCTCCGATGAGTGTAATGGGAGTAACATATTTTGATAAACGTACAAAAAATATATATTTGATAGGTTCTTTCGAAGGGCTTTATTTGTGGAATTCCGAAACAGGACAAGTATTTGATTATATTGATAAAGTACCTTATGTTCCTCCCGAAAGTAAAACACGTCCTATAGGCAAATATTTGGTGTCAGGATTTACTGATTTATTCCCGGGTGGAGAGATAGTGTTTGAATATAATTATGGTGCTTTTGACATTAACCAAAGGGTTATATTTCCGAAGGTTCCCGATGAAATAAAAAACGCATACAGGGCATCACTTTGGTTTTATGCTTTGGAAGTGCATACAGGTAGGATATTTCAATTTTTGCTTGGAGATTTTTATATTCTGATAGTTCCTCTTGTCGGCTTAAGTGCCATTTATATTCTGATTTCAGGGTTTATTATTTGGTATAAGCTATACAGGAAAAGACCTTTATAAAAAGCCTCCCTTGTGGGAGACTTTTTTGTGTGACTTATAAAATATCTTTTACAAGCAGTTTCGGCTCCATCATTTCGTGGATTGCATATTTCAATCCTTCACGGCCAAGTCCGGAATTTTTTATTCCTCCGTAAGGCATATGGTCAACCCTGAATGTAGGAACATCATTTATAATTACGCCACCAACATCGAGTTTGTCGAATGCCAGGTTCATTTCTTTTATATTGTTGGTAAATACGCCTGCTTGAAGTCCGTATTGCGAATTATTGATTTGATCTAGTGCCTCGTCAAAAGTGTGGAATTTTTCAACGGTTACAACAGGACCGAAAATTTCAAGTGCACAAACATTCATATGCGGCTTGGTGTTAGTGATAACAGTAGCTTCGTAATAGGTTCCGTTTCGTTTGCCACCGCATAAAATCTTTGCACCTTCGGCTACGGCATCATTTACCCATTCTTCTACTCTTATGGCATTATCTTCGTCTATCATTGCGGAAATATCGGTGTTTATATCTTCAGGCGGGCCGAATCGCAGATTTTTTACACCTTCAATAAACTTGTCCATAAATTTATCAAAAATAGTATCTTGTATGTATATGCGTTGTACATGGATACACACTTGACCGGAATAAGCAAAACTTCCCACAAGATTTTTCGCTACGGCTCTATCAATATCGGCAGATTCAGTTACTATAACACCTGCATTACCACCCAGTTCCAAAAGCACTTTTTTCCTGCCTGCATTCTTTTTCATTTTCCATCCTACGCCCGGTGATCCTGTGAAACTCAGCAATTTAAACCTGTCGTCGGTTACAAGTTGGTTGCCGGCTTGCCTGTCCATCGGCAATATTGAAACAGCACCTTTGGGCAAATCTGTTTGGTCTATTATTTTTGCTAGCTCAAGTGTTGAAAGTGGTGTGTTGCGTGAAGGCTTCAAGATAATAGGATTGCCTGATGCAATGGCAGGAGCAATTTTGTGCACAGCCAAGTTCATTGGGAAATTAAATGGTGAAATACCTGCAACAAGGCCAATCGGAAAATATTTTACCAGCCCTTCTTTGTTTTCTCCGGCAGGAGTCCAATCAAGCGATATATATTCTTTGGGCAATCTTCTGCTTTCTTCTGCTGCCACCAAAAATGTTTGTGTTGCACGGTCAATTTCTCCTAGCGCATATTTCAGAGGTTTTGCAGATTCTTTTGCAAGTACTTCTGCATAATATTCCCTGTTGCTTTTAAGTGTATCGGATATAAATCTTAGTGCTTCATATCGTTTGTATACCGGAAAATGTTTCAGTTCTTCTTTTATAGCTTCCGCTTTTTCAATGGCTTCTTCAAGTTCATCTTTCCCGGCCAAATAAGTTTGGGCAATTTTTTCCTTGTTGTATGGCGAAAAAACATTAAGCGGAGTAGAGGTTTCTTTAAACTCACCACCTACATAAATTTTATATGTTTTCATTTTCGTATATTTTAAATGTTCCGTCGGTGTAAATTAGTATAATTTTTTCAACTTTTTTGTTTTTTTCAACAATTTCAACATCTCTATTTCCGGTTTTTACATTTTCATCTGTTCTTTGATTTCTTTTATTTTCCTCATTATCAAAATTAAATAAGCCTTGTTTCACATAATTATTTTCTGAGATATTTAACGGCTCGCCCTCACCCGATAAAATCCAATTTATATTTACGTCAGGAAATCTTTTGACTAGTTTTTGTAGAAATGCAAAACTCGGTTTATTTCTTCCATTGATTAAATGAGAAATAGAGGAGGGCTCAACGCCTAAATTTTCTGCGAAGTGCCTTGCATCTGTATTTAACAATTCTATCAGTTTTTTTATCCTTTCTCCTACCATACAAATGTAATTTACAAGTTTACGTGTGTAATGTGATGTTTGTTTTACAAATGTAACGCTATTCCATCAAATGATAATATAATTTTTTAAGTTTTCTAAAATATTTTTTA
>JALTDM010000105.1 GCA_027074135.1 Bacteroidales bacterium | reverse complement strand
TGTTTTAGCTCTGCAACTGAACCTATGCAAATTTTTTCTTTGCCGTCTTCGGTGCTCCAAATCGGGAGAGGTGTACCCCAATACCTTGAACGGCTTAGGTTCCAGTCAACAAGGTTTTCGAGCCATTGTGCAAACCTTCCGCTACCTGTATATTCGGGTTTCCAATTGATTGTCTTGTTGAGTTCTATCATTCGTTCTTTGAAAGCAGTGGTTTTGATAAACCAAGAGTTGAGAGGATAATAGATTACAGGTTTATCAGTCCTCCAGCAGTGTGGATAGCTGTGTTCGTGTTTTTCTACCTTGAATGCTTTGTTCTCTTTTTTTAACATTACCGCAATATCAATGTCGAGGGTAGGAGCATCTTCGGGAAGTGATGAATCATAAGAATTTTTTACATACCTTCCTGCAAACAATCTGTACAGGTCTTCGTTTACATATTCTTTTACAAAATCTTCATCAAGGTCTTCTATTCGGTAAAATTTACCTTGCAAATCAACCATCGGACGTTCTTCGCCATTCTTGTCAATAAGTAGAAGCGGAACAATTCCGGTTGCTTCCGCCACACGTTTATCATCAGCACCGAAAGTTGGGGCAATGTGCACAATTCCCGTACCGTCTTCTGTGGTAACATAATCGCCCGGAATTACTTCAAAAGCCTTGCCCATCGGACGAACCCAAGAAATGAGTTGTTCGTACTTGATGCCAATGAGGTCTTTTCCTTTAAATTCTTTAATGATGCGATAAGGTAAATTTTTGATGTTTTCAAGTTTTTCGGGTAACTGCTCGGTTTGGTTCTCAGATTTAAAATATGCTGATAATCTGTCTTTTGCCAGAATCAAAGTAATTTTTTTGCCTGTGTATGGGTTGAAAGTTTCAACTTCTACATAATCAATGTTTTCGCCTACTGCAAGTGCCGTGTTTGACGGTAATGTCCAAGGGGTAGTGGTCCAAGCGAGTATGAAAACTTCTGAATTTGTTCCTTCAAACAAAAAGTCAGATTTTTCGTCCTTTATTACTTTGAATTGTGCCGTAACTGTAGTGTCTTTTACATTTCTGTAACAACCGGGCTGGTTGAGTTCGTGAGAGCTTAAGCCTGTGCCGGCAGCTGGTGAGTACGGTTGTATTGTATAACCTTTGTAGAGTAAGCCCTTTTCGTATAATTTTTTTAGGAGATGCCACAGGGTTTCGATGTATTTGTTTTCGTAAGTGATGTACGGGTCTGAAAGGTCAATCCAATAACCCATTATGTTGGTGAGTTCTTCCCATTCTTTTGTGTATTTCATTACATCGGTGCGGCAGTGCTTGTTGTACTCTTCAACTGATATTTTTTTGCCAATCTCGTCTTTTCTGATGCCGAGTTTTTTTTCTACGCCGATTTCTACGGGAAGTCCGTGAGTGTCCCACCCTGCTTTCCTTTCGACCTTGTAACCTTTTAAGGTTTTGTAGCGGCAAAATAGGTCTTTTATGGTTCTTGCCATTACGTGATGGATACCCGGAGTACCGTTTGCGGAAGGAGGTCCTTCGTAGAAAACAAATTCAGGGTGTCCTTCCCTCGTTTTTATGGATTTTTCAAAAGTATTGTTTTCTTGCCAAAATTTAAGTATCTCTTTGTTGATTGACGAAAGGTCAAGTCCTTTATATTCGTTAAATTTATTCTTCATTGCAGTAGCTGTTTTTAAGAATTTGCAAAGGTATAAAAAATTGCTTAAAAAGATTTGTTTTATTTATTGTAATCTGATTTTGTTAATAATACTTGTAGGTAGATTAAGAAAGTTTACAAAAATGACTTTTGTTATGTTTTGTTGCGACTCTAATTGCCATATTTATGTGGCTTAATTAAAGTGAGAAATTATGAATAAAATAATGAGAGTAAAGGTTGAAGGAGAAAGCGAAAGTTCAACCAGAATAAATTTAAAATCAGGTAATAAGCAAATGATAATTGACGAACCTTCCCATATGGGAGGAACAGATATGGGACCAACTCCTGTACAAGCATTATTGTTTGCGCTTGCAGGATGTTTGAATGTTACCGGTAATTTTGTTGCAAAAGAGATGGGTTTACCTTTGGAGAAGATGAAAATAATAATTGAAGGTAGTTTGAATCCTTATTTATGGGAATATCAGAAGAAGATAGAGCAGGATTTATTAGTATTGACGTTACAATTCTTTATTTTCAGTTGATGTAGATGAAAAAAGAATAAACGATTGGATAAAAGAGACTGAAAGGAGGTATCTGGTGACGAACAACATTAAAACATCTACCCATATAAATATAAGAGTATAAAAAAATAGTTATTTCTACATTTTAATAAATGTTTTTCTCTGTAGGGAGATTTGTTTACTTTTGCCATAAATTGAGTAATCGGTTGGTATGAGTAAGCAAATTCTCCTTTTTATTATATTATTTTTTTTGTCGTTGTTAAAGAGTGAAAGTCAGAATTATACTAAAATAGACAGTTTAAAGAAATTAGTTTTAACAACTAACGAAGACAGCATTCTTAATAAAGTTTATTTTGAGCTTGGTAAAGAATATCTTTATTTAAATTCGGATTCATCCGAATTTTATTTGCTGAAATCTTATGAACTTTCTAAAAGGTATAATAATAAAAAGTATCTTGCCGAAATATTAAATAAGCTTGGTGCAATAGAATATTTTAGAGGTAACTATCAGGAATCCATAAAACTTTTTAAAAAATCGGTAAGTGCATTTTTGATTTTGGGAGATAATAGAAATATTGCTAAGGTTTATGGTAATATGGGAATTATTTATGAAGTTTCCGGAAAGTATGAAGAGGCATTGAACATTTATAATAGGGCATTGAAAATATATAAGAAGTTGAATGATGAAAATGGTATAGCAACAATATTTGGAAGTATTGGTGTGGTGTATCTTGACAAAGGAGAGTATGAAAAAAGTTTACCTTATTTCAAAAAAGGTATTAAAATTTATGAAAAATTAGGTAACAAGAGAAGTTTAGCTATAAATTACGGGAATCTCGGTAATGTATATAATGGATTGAGTGATTATAATAAAGCTCTTAAATTTTATATGAAAGCTTTAACTCTATCTGAAAAAATTAAATATCCAGAAGGTATTATGTCAAATATGGCAAATGTTGGGTTGATTTTTTTTAATGAGAATATGTATAAAAAAGCTTTGGAATATTTAATGAAAGCATATAAATTGAGTGATAGTTTAGGTTATCAAAGAAATGTTGCACAGCAATTAGGTAATATAGCCATAGTTTATGATGATATGAATAAATATAATAAAGCAATAGAATATTATGAAAAATCTAGTAAAATTTACCATCAAATAGGTGATGTGTCCGGAGAAGCACTTAATTTAGGTAATTTGGG
>JALTDM010000104.1 GCA_027074135.1 Bacteroidales bacterium | reverse complement strand
GTATTTAATTTATTTGTAACTTTAGCAACTAAAATGAACGAATAATTGTCTATATAAAGCAAGTTTTAAAAAAAATGAGATATATACTCAAAATATTGCTTATCTTTTCTTTAAGTGTTTTATTATTTTCTTGTGATTATACAAATGATGTTAAACCGGAAGAGAACAACAACATAAATCTAATAACAATCAAAAGTCATTATAAAGTGCTGGAAGATATTTCAAAAACATTTTCTCTTATTAATTATTATGTAAATACATTAGATAGTACAAAAAGTGATTCTATTACAATAACTGTGGATCCAAATGACTCGGTTACTTACCCCAAAACAATAACAATAGATTTCGGTGATGGTGTCCAATGTTATGATGGAGTTGTTCGTAGAGGTAAAATAATTCTCACATTAACAGGACCTTGGAAATTAAATAACATTCAACACAATACAACAATAACAGCAGAATTTGATGATTATTATTATAAATCTCCGGCGGATAAGGATTTCATAGAAAGAACAGGTAAGCTAACAATTTCATTTGATAGATTTATAAATTCAAAACCAGTTTATATAGTTGATGCTATCGAAGCTAAACTTATTTTTAACAATGATGAAGAAATTTACTGGAATTCATCACACGCACTGCTGTGGGAAACAGGGTTTAATAATTTACAAAACCTACAAAATGAAAAATGGGCTATAACAGGCTCTTCTTCTGGAATAGACATCGAAGGGAAAACATATTATACAGAAATTCTAGATTCATTATATTATTCAGGGAGTTGCAATAATGGGGAAATCGTAGATGGGAAGTTGAAAATTTCACCGGGAAACTCACCTCCTCAAATAATAAATTTTGGCAATGGTGAATGTGACAATTCGGTAAATGTAACGGTAGGGAATAATAGTGTATCATTAAATATATAGAAATTTAGGGATTATGAGGCAAAAATTATCATTTTCAAATTTCATCAAAATAGTAACTCTTATTCTTCCTATGGTATTATTACTTTCTTGTAATAACCATAAAGAAATTAAATGTTCAGATCTTATTATCAAAAACGGTATATACATCACAAATGATGAAGGTAAACCTTATACAGGTAAATGTATAGAAGAAAATAATGGTTTAAAAAAAGAAGTAAACATAAAAAATGGTAAACTGGAAGGTGATTTCATATCATGGAATAATAAAGGTAAAATTATAGTTAAAGAGACCTATCACAATGGATTAAAAAACGGATACTCAATTCTTTATTATGATAATGGGAACAAATATTGTGAAACTCTATATAAAAACAATTTAAAAGAAGGAAAAGAAAAAAAATGGTATATTGATAAAAAATTAAAAGAAATAACCGAATACAAGAACGGTAAACGTGAAGGACTTCATAAAGAATTTTACAGAAACGGAAGACCAAAATTAGTAACCCATTTTATTGCAGATTTACCACATGGAAAATGGACTGTTTGGTATGATAATGGAAAAATAAAAGAACAAGGTGAATACAATAAAGGGAAAAAAACGGGAACATGGTTAGTATGGTATGACAATGGTAAAAAAATGGAAGAAACTAACTACATAAACGGCATAAAACATGGTCAATGGATAATTTGGTATGAAAACGGAAATAAAAAACTTCAAGCAAATTATAATCACGGAGAACTTAATGGGAAATGGACTGTTTGGTACGATAACGGCAAAAAGAAAGAAGAAACTAATTATGCTAATGGTAAAATTAACGGTAAATATAAAACATATTACGAAAACGGTATTTTAAAAAGCATTTTCACATATAAAGACGGATTACTTAATGGCAAATCTTATAAATACGACACAATAGGAAATATTATTTCCACATTAGTTTTCAGAGATAATGAACTAGTAAAAAAGATATTGAAAGATACGGCAAAAAGATGTATCAAGCAACAAAATCCTACTTTTTAATTTTTCATTTTAAATCATGGTAAGAAAAATTATTTTATTGTTATTTGTGCTATTTTTCTCAATAAAGAGTCAAGCACAACCCCCTGCCGGCTATTATGATGATGCACAAGGATTAACCGGAAGTGAACTTAAAACCGCACTTTTTCATATAATAAGTTCACACACAGCAATCAGTTATAGTGATATCTGGACTGCTTTTGAAACAACAGATAAAAGGCCAGATGGTACTGTTTGGGATATATATTCTTCTTGTACTTATAATTTTGGAGATGATCAATGTGGAACTTACTCTCAAGAATGTGATTGTTATAATCGAGAACATTCTTTCCCTAAAAGCTGGTTTAATGATGAATCCCCAATGTACACAGATTTATTTCATATTTATCCGTCTGATGGATACGTAAACAACAGAAGAGGTAATTATGCTTATGGAGAAGTGTCAAATCCGACATATACTTCATCAAACGGATGTAAGATTGGAACTAACTCTTTCGGTGATTATAACGGAACTGTTTTTGAACCGGCAGACGAATACAAAGGTGATCTTGCCAGAACATATTTTTATATGGTCACTTGTTATGAAGACAAAGTTGCAAGTTGGGAAACCAATAATTCAAACGGTGATGCAATGCTTGACGGTACAACATATCCTTGTTTTGAACCATGGGCATTACAATTGCTCCTGAAATGGCATCATGAAGACCCTGTAAGCCAAAAAGAAATAGATAGAAACAATGCTATCTATCAAATACAAGGAAACAGAAATCCTTTTATAGATCATCCTGAATATGTATGTCTTATATGGGAAGATACTTGTAACGTTACCTTATCTATGCTGCAAAATACAAGACAACCAAAAATTAATAACTTTTATAATTCTAGGACAGACAAGTTAAATTACGAAGTAAAATCTGAAGAAGTTATTAAAGATATTAAAATCTATGTTTTTTCACTTGAAGGACGACAAATTATATACGAAGATACACATCCTAAAACCAAAACAGTAAAAAACAAAATTTATCTAAATTCCAGTCAAGCAATATATATTGTACGTTATGTTATAAACGACAAGAAAGTCATAACGAAAAAGATTACCACTTTATAAATTTTCATTTGTTTTTTTATTTATAAGGCAACAAATACAATTAACTTTAAGGCGAATTAAAATTTTGCCTCTATGTCATCAAAATATGAAGCACGCGGTGTTTCCGCAAAAAAAGAAGATGTTCACAACGCCATAAAAAATCTTGATAAAGGATTATTCCCCAATGCTTTTGCAAAAATTCTGCCCGACATAGCTGGAGGAAACACAAAGTATTGTAATATAATGCATGCCGATGGTGCAGGCACAAAATCATCACTTGCCTACGCATACTGGAAAGCCACAGGAGATTTAAGTGTATGGCATGGGATTGCCCAAGATGCAATTGTAATGAATACCGATGATTTACTTTGTGTTGGTGTTACAGACAATATGATACTTTCTTCTACTATCGGCAGAAACAAACACATTATCCCCGGCGAAGTAATAAGTTCTGTAATAGAAGGCACAAACAAGTTCATCGCCAGTATGAAACAATTTGATATAAACATTACCCTTGCCGGAGGAGAAACCGCCGATGTCGGTGATTTGGTAAGAACAATTATTGTCGATTCCACAGTTTTTGCCCGCGAAAAAATCGAAAACATCATATCAAACGAAAATATTAAACCGGGAAATGTAATAGTCGGATTGGCTTCTTTCGGGAAAGCAACCTATGAACAAGAATACAATTCTGGCATAGGCAGTAACGGACTAACATCTGCACGACACGATGTTTTTTCCAAGAAAGTGGGAGAACTCTACCCTGAAACTTACGACAAAAATACCGATGAAAACTTTATCTATACCGGCAAAAATTGCCTAACCGACACAATAAATATCGATAGAGAAGAAATAACAATGGGCAAACTTGTTTTGTCACCTACCCGGACTTACTTACCCGTAATGAAAGAAATTTTTGAAACTTACCGTTCAAAAATAAACGGGATGATACATTGCTCCGGAGGTGCTCAAACAAAAATTATGAACTTTACAAATAACACAGTAATAAAAGATAATCTTTTCGATACGCCTCCACTCTTTGCAATAATACAAGAACAATCCGGTACCAGTTGGAAAGAAATGTACCAAGTATTTAATATGGGACACCGTTTGGAAATAATTACCGACGAAGATACAGCACCTAAGCTTATAGATATAGCTGCCAAATACAATGTTAAAGCAAAAATAATAGGCAAAATCATTGAAGGAGATAAAAAATTGATTATCAAGTCAAAACACGGTGAATTCATATATTAAGCATATCCAAAGCTTAATTTTATTACATTTGCATACCGTATAAATTTACACACAAACATTTACAACAAAATGGAAACCAATAATTTATTACTCACAAAACTCGCTGATGTAGAAAAAAAATTTGCGGAAATTGAAAAAAGTCTCACCGACCCTGAAGTTATTTCCGACAACAAAAAGTTCGTTAAACTTAACAAAGAATATAAAACCCTTAAACCTATAGTTGACACTTACAAAAAATACAGGGATATTCTCAGTAATATAGAGACCAACCGCGAAATGGTCGCTAATGAGAAAGACCCGGAAATGAAAGAACTTGCCAAAGAAGAACTCGAAGAACTCGAAAAACAATTACCGCAAATTGAGGAAAAAATAAAAATACTTCTATTACCCAAAGACCCTGAAGATGATAAAAACGCAATTATAGAAATCAGAGCGGGAACAGGAGGAGATGAAGCAAGTTTATTTGCAGGAGAATTATTTCGTATGTATCAAAAATTTTGCGAAACAAAAGGTTGGAAAGTTGAAGTTACCCACTTTACAGAAGGAACTGTTGGCGGATACAAAGAAATAGTAGCCGAAATAAAAGGAGACGGTGCTTATGGTACATTGAAATATGAAGCAGGCGTTCACCGTGTTCAAAGGGTACCACAAACAGAAACCCAAGGACGCATTCATACATCTGCCGTAAGTGTTGCAGTTTTCCCGGAAGCAGATGATATTGATATCGAAGTAAAACCTGACGAAATAAGAAAAGATATTTTTTGCTCATCAGGTCCGGGCGGACAATCTGTAAACACAACTTATTCAGCTGTCAGACTTACACATATCCCTACAGGTATAGTAGTTTCTTGCCAAGATGAACGTTCCCAAACCAGAAACTTGGAAAAAGCAATGCGTGAACTTAAAGCACGCCTGTATCAAATTGAACTGGAAAAGAAAATGGCTGAAATCACAGCCAAAAGAAAAACAATGGTTTCCACCGGTGACCGTTCAGCAAAAATCAGAACTTATAATTTCCCGCAAGGACGTATTACCGATCACCGAATAAATTACACTTCCTACAATCTTCAAGATTTTATGGAAGGAAATATCGGTGAACTGATTGAAAAATTACAAATGGCTGAAAATGCCGAAAAACTTAAAGAAAGCGGATTATGACAATAAAAGATCTTATATCCGAAATAGAAAAGAAGCAATCTCTTCTCTGTGTAGGGCTTGATTCCGACATAAATAAAATTCCTGAAGAATTTTTGAAAACATCCTTGCCTCAATACGAATTCAATAAGCGGATAATAGACGCAACAAATAAAAATGCAATTGCATACAAACCGAATTTGGCTTTTTACGAATCGGAAGGTTTTACAGGTTGGTTAAGTTTAGAATTCACTCAAAAATATTTAAAAGAAAAATATCCGGAAATTTTCACAATAGCCGATGCAAAACGCGGTGACATAGGCAATACTTCAAAACATTATGCACGTACATTTTTCGGAAGAATGGACTTTGACGCCGTTACCCTGTCTCCATATATGGGTTATGATGTTGTAGCTCCATTTCTCGAATATGATGATAAATATGTTATCCTATTAGCCCTGACCTCTAATTCATCAGCAGATGAAATACAAATGTTTGAAAGCAAAGAAGGCATAAAACTCTTTGAACACATACTCACAAAAGCAACAAATTGGGGACTAAATGACAAGATAATGTTTGTTGTGGGAGCAACCAAAACAGAATATTTGCAAAGAATTAGACAAATTGCTACCGACAATTTTTTGCTTATCCCGGGAATAGGAGCACAAGGCGGAAGTCTAGAAAGTGTTATAAAACACGGTAAAACAAACAATTACGGACTCATCATAAATTCTTCAAGGTCAATAATTTTTGCAAATAATTCTTATGGTAACTTCACAAAAGCTGCTTCAGTCTCTGCTCAAAAACTTAGAGATGAGATAAAAAGATATATATTTTAACAAATAAAAATAACACTTTCACCTATGAGATCATCTCAATAAAAAAAGAAAAATTGCTTTTCTTGATATCGTTACGTAAAACACCATTGAAAAATAAAAATTCTTACATTTGTAGAAAAGAATGATATTATGAAAACTCAAGCAAAGTTTTATTTATTGTTTCTAACATTAATATGGGGGATTTCCGAACTTTTTCTTAGACAAAAATTAGCCCCATTTATACATCACTCAGCAGTTCTTGTAAGTATTGCTGCATCAGTTATTTACCTTGCCACGACAATATTCGGAAAAGGCAAAAAATCATTTTTTTTTATAGCCAGTATAATCATAGGTACTTTACTTATAAAACTGCTTTCGATTCCAATTTTCGGATATAATTTTACTTCTATAATAAATTCGCTTTTCGCAATTACAGTAGAGGGTATCGTATTCACTATTTTATTTACTATCCAGAAAACCAATAAAATAGAAATAATACTTTTATCAACATTCTTTGGTTCATATATATCAGCATTTATTTTCAGAACTATAGGTATACACTTATATCCGTGCAATTATTTGCTGTCTTTTAACGACACTAATGGTATCTTCAATTTTTTAGTATATGAAGGATTTACTTGGGCTACATTTTCTGTCATTTTTGTTTTAACCACATTTTTAATTTTAAGTTTAGTTAAAATAATAAAATCTATTAAATTAAATCACAACTAAATAAAATGCAAAAAATTTCAATAAGTTTTTTCATAAATGGTATAAATTATTCCGTCGAAGTATCACCATATCTATCTGCCTTAGAATTATTAAAATCATTGGGCTATACAGGACCCAAAGAAGGCTGTGGTGAAGGTGATTGCGGTGCTTGTACGGTATTAGTGGGCAGTTTGGTAAATAATAAGGTAGAATATAAAACGATTACATCGTGCATTTATCCTGCAGTTCGCCTAAATGGTAAACATATTGTAACTTCCGAAGGATTGCAAACAAACAAAGAGCTGCATCCGGTACAAGTCTCGGTTTTGGAAAACCATGCAACTCAATGCGGATATTGCACACCCGGAATAGTTATGTCTCTTTTCGGCTATTTTTACAACTCTGACAAATACAATGACGAAGGCATAACAGAAGCACTGGAAGGAAATCTTTGCCGCTGTACAGGCTATGTGTCCATTCGCAACTCTGCACGTTATTCGGCAAAAATATTCTCAAAAAAAGATTTTCCTGTACCTGGCTATTTTGACAGAATAAACCTACTCCTTAAAAACAATAAAAAGGAAAGTTACGGCAACAAAAATTATTATGTACCCTCTTCATTATCGGAACTCTATAAAGTAAAAAAATATGATGCCATAATAAATGGTGGCACAGACCTTATGATTGCAATAAAACACAAAGGATTTCGCCCTGAAGCAATTTTAGATATATCCGAAATAGACGAATTAAATTTTATAAAATATCAAAATGATTCTTTGGAAATCGGATCAACTGTAACCCTTTCTCAAATAAAAAACTCCGAAACAATAAAAAAACATTTCCCTGTTTTAGCTTCTACAATAAAACAAATGGCATCATTACAAATAAGAAATGTTGCCACTCTGGCAGGAAATATTGCCAATGCATCTCCAATTGCTGATAGCACATCACTACTACTTACTGCTAACACAAAACTTAAATTGCTAAACTTTTTAATGAATACCGAAAGAATTATCCCACTTTCCGAATTTTTTATTTCTTATAAAAAAACAGCTTTTAACGAAGGAGAGATAATAAAATCCATCATTATTCCTGTTCAAAATGATGTTAGGTTTTCTTTCGAGAAAACAAGTAAAAGAAAAGCTGTAGATATTTCCACCGTTAATTCAGCATTGGCTGTAAAGGTCGAAAATAATACTATCACCTATATAAATTTATCCCTTGGTGGAATTGCACCTACACCTTATTTATGCAAAACTGTAAAAAACTTTACAGGAAAAGAATTATCTGAAGAAACGGTTTACGAAATAGCGGAAACAATAAAATACCAAATTCACCCCATTAGTGATATCAGAGGCTCTGGCAATTATAGAAAAGAATTGGTAAAAAATCATATTATCAAGCATTTTTATAAATTATATCCTCAAATTTTTATAAAATGAAACCTGAAAGTAATATTACACACATAGACGGTGAACTACATGTAACCGGCAAAACAAAATATTTGCTGGAATCCCCTATGCCACAAGGAACTCTTGTTATGCAACCTGTTTTTTCAACTTATGCTTCAGCAGATATTTTATTAATAAATTACGATGAAGTTTTGTCTATCCCCGGAGTTGTTACTGTCTTGACACACAAAGACATTCCGGGAATAAATCAAATAGGTGTTATTGAATTTGATGAACCTTTATTGCCGGAAGATAAAGTTAGTTATATAGGACAACCTGTTGCTATTATAGTTTGTACAAACAAAGAATCTTGCACCACTGCACTTTCAAAGGTAAAAATCAAATACAATCCCCACACACCCATACTTACGATAAAAGAAGCAGAAAAACAAAACAGTTTTTTTGATTACAAGCAAGAAGTAAAAAGAGATAATCCTGACAAAGCATTTGAAAAATGTGACCACATAATTGAAGAGGAAATAACAGGTGGAGCACAAGATCACCTCTATTTGGAAACACAACGAGTTTTGGTTGTTCCGGACGAAGGTAATCACTACTTTATTTATTCTGCGACACAATCCCCAACAGAAATACAAAGCGTTGTTTCAAGAATTTTAGGTATAAAAAGCAAAGACATAACGGTAGATGTTAAGCGGTTAGGAGGAGCTTTTGGTGGTAAAGAACGAAAAGCTACAATTTTTGCATCACTTGCTGCTTTGGCATCCTACCATACCGGTAAACCCGTTTATTTTATTATGTCACGCCAAGATGATATGAAATACACAGGCAAACGACATCCTTTCAAAACAAAATATAAGGTCGGATTTGATAAAAACGGAAAAATCTTAGCTGCAAAATTTCAACTAACCACAAACGGAGGAGCTTATACAGATTTGTCAACTGCCGTCTTGGAAAGATTCGTGTTAAACATCGATGGTTCATATTTTATACCTAACATAGGAATAAAAGCACGTATTGCAAAAACAAATCTACCGCCAAATACCGCATTTCGCGGTTTTGGTGCACCACAAGCGTTTTTCTCCATTGAACATATAATTGAACGGATTGCCTTCAAACTGAAAAAAGACCCCATAGAAATTCGCATAATAAATGCTTATAAAGAAGAGCAACCTGCACCATACGGACAAAAAATTAAAGAGACTTTCATAATTGAGTCTTTGGAAAAATTAAAAAATAATTCAAATTATACCAGCCTGAAAAAAGATATAGAAAACTTTAATAAAACCCATAAATTCGAGAAAAAAGGAATAGGTGTAGTTTCTCTTAAGTTCGGTATATCTTTCACTTCAAAATTCCTAAATCAAGGTTCTGCTTTGGTTTGGATTTACACAGACGGAACCGTTTCTGTATCACATGGTGCAGTGGAAATGGGACAAGAAGTAAATACTAAAATTGCCCAAATTGTTGCAAATGAATTTGGATTGGATATAACACGTATAAGAGTAGAAAGTACAAATACCAAACGCGTAGCAAATACATCTCCTACTGCAGCATCAACTGCGGTGGATTTAAACGGGAGTGCCGCATTAAAGGCTGCTCAAAAAATAAAACAAAGGCTAATCAGCCAAGCTACCAAACTTTTTAATGGTAAATGCAATAAAAATGATGTTTACTTCCAAAACAATAAAATTTTCTGCAAACAATCAGGTAAATCAATAACTTTTGAAGAGCTCGCATCTTCAGCTTATTTCAATAGAATAAATTTAGGAGCACAAGAATTTTACAGAACCCCCGGAATTGGTTTTGACAGAGAAAAAGGTAAAGGAAATCCGTTTTATTACTATGTATATGGAGCTGCACTGTCTGTTGTAAAAGTAGATTTACTAACAGGAATGTATAAAGTCGAAAAAACATACATTGTTCACGAAGATGGTAATCCAATAAACAATCATATAGATATAGGACAAATACAAGGTGCATATATTCAAGGAATGGGTTGGGCTACAATGGAAGAAATTATTTATGACAATAATGGCAATAACTTGGCTGCTAATACTTCAGTTTACAAAATACCTACTTACTCGGATACACCTGAAGTTTTTGAAGTAGAAACGATAAAGAAAAACAGAAAATTTGCAAGTGTTTTAGGTTCAAAGGGTGTAGGCGAACCTCCATTTATTTACGGATTATCAGTAATCTACGCATTACAGAATGCTATTGAAAGTATAAGCAATTACAAAAAAGAAGCTATCTTACATCTTCCCGCCACTCCTGAAAAAGTTTTATTAGAAATTACAAAGCAAAAATAGATTATATAAAGTAAAAAGATAAAGCGTAATATCTGGACTTTCACCCAAACCAAAAAAGGTCGCCAAAATGGCGACCTTTCATTGTTAATAAAGACAGGCGGCGACCTACTCTCCCGCTTGACGCAGTACCATCGGCGCTGGTGGGCTTAACTTCTCTGTTCGGAATGGGAAGAGGTGTGACCCCACCGCTATAACCACCTTAAAATTT
>JALTDM010000103.1 GCA_027074135.1 Bacteroidales bacterium | reverse complement strand
AATCTAAATATTGTGCAAGCTGCAAATTATCGAGTTTACCTAAATCCATAACAAAATTTTCATTATGTGGAAATCCATATATTCCTAAATCTTCCATAAACTCCAAATAAAATTTCGTTATTGAAAATTTATCTTCAGGATATCCAAACAATTTTTTCAAAGCGTTTTCTCCAATAACATGTATTCCACTAAAAGCCATTGGATTCAAAGAAGATAAATCTGCATCTTGTCGTAAAATCTGTTCACCGGTTTTTAAATTCTCCCATCCTTGCAACCGATTCCCCTCATCAAAAAGCAAATAACGTGTTGTTTTCCTGTCTTTCACAGCTAATAAAACATCAGCACTTTTATATTCAAACTCTCCAATAAAATTAGCCAAATTAATATCTGATAAAATATCTACATTATGCAATAAGACCGGACGTCCGTCATCTAGCAAACGTGCAGCATGTTTTATTGCACCTCCGGTATCAAGCAATTCATCTTCATAAGAAAACTGTATATTTATTCCAAAAAAATTCTTTTCTTTAATGTACCGCTCTATTTTACTGCCATAATGATGAAGATTTACCACAACATCTGTTATTCCATATTTTTTCAATCTCTCCACTACAATTTCAATCATAGGTACTCCTTGCACTTTTACAAGTGCCTTGGGAACCTCTGCCGTAAACGGTCTTAAACGTTTTCCGTATCCTGCTGCTAAAACAAATGCTCTCACAATAGTGTATGAATTAGTTTTACAATAATTTTATCCCCAAACTTATTTTTTAAGAATTCTGCTGTCCTTTCAGCACAATAAACTGACCTATGTTGACCTCCTGTACATCCGAAATAAACAGATAAATTCATAAAATCACGATGTAAATAATTATTTGTACTATATTCCAATAAAGCAAAAACATGTATTAAATAATCATTAACCTCAGGTTTAGTACTGAAATAATCTATAACTTTATCATTTTGCCCTGTTAAATCTTTAAACTCATCAATACGTCCCGGGTTAGGCAAACTGCGACAATCAAATATAAACCCGCCACCATTGCCACTGTTATCTATCGGCAATTTTGACTTATAAGAAAAACTTGAAATGGTTACGGTCAACTTTTCAGGTTCATTATCACTTACGGCATATTTATCCCAGCTACTTTCTAATATCATTTTTTGTAATACATCAAAAAGATATGTTGCCCCAAAATTAAATCTGCCAACCGTAAGTAATTGTTTCAAGTTCCTTATAGCATATGGAATGCTTCGCAAAAAGTGTATTTTTTGCTCATAAACACCTCTATAACCATAAGCACCAAATGCTTGTAAAAGTCTTACTAATGCATATGCATAAAAATATTCATCAAACTTTTTGGGATCTATTTTTTCGTATTTTGAAAATTTTCTGACATAATAATCATATAATATCTTTCTTTCGTCTTGAGATAAATTAGCCTTGGAATCATAAAGAAGAGAAGCCAAATCGTATTGCACCGCCCCCATTCTTCCTCCCTGATAATCAATCAAGTAAGTTTTACCATCATAAATCATAATGTTTCTCGACTGGAAGTCACGGTACATAAAGTACTGATGCGGTGCAGACACTAAATAATCGGCAAAAACATTAAAAGCATACTCCAGCTTTTCTTCATTGAACGGCACATAAATAAATTTCAAAAAATAATATTTGAAATAATTCAAGTCCCACAATATTGCTTGTTTATTGAAAGAATGAGTTGGATACGCCAAAGAAAAATCTATTTTTTCTTTCCCTATCAATTGGACTTTAATCACATTATCAATTGCTGTTTTATAATACGGTAGTGCTGCTTCAAAATCATTTTCAGCTAAATAACGAAACAGTGTAATATCTCCTAAATCCTGTAAAACATAATATTGCCTACTTTTATCAATATGATAAATTTCCGGCACAGGGATATTCTCATCCAAAAAAGTAAAAGTAAAACCGAAAAAAGCATTATTCTCTTCAACATCGGCATTGTATGCGACAATAACTGATTTATCATCGCTTTTCACTCTAAAATATAACCTGTGCGACCCAGATTGTGGCAAAGGATAAATCACCTTTATATTAAAGTCGGTATTCCACTCCCCCACAATTCTTCTCACCTCACTATAATGCTGCTCCCAACTCATAAAAACTTGTTAATTAAAAATGATTGAATACGGCATAAGAGCCATTACACCTTTATTGTTACGGATAAATTCCACCATTGCTTTTTGTTCTTTTAAACTTTCCGGCAAATAAGCATTTATCAATGTTTTCATCATATCACCTTTCAATGATTCCATTAACAATTCCATAAATTCTTTCTTTTTCGGATATTCCACTACTTTATATTTTTTTATTCGTGCTCTGTCAGCAGCAATCTTTATAGCTTTTTCAATGCCTCCGAACTCATCTACTAATCCAATACCTTTAGCATTAAGCCCGCTCCATACACGTCCTTGTCCTATACTATCAACATTTGCTATTGTCATACTTCTTCCATCAGCCACTCTTTTTAAGAAAGTATGATAAGTTTTTTCCACCAAATTTTGCATTTTTTGTCTTTCATAAGTAGTAAGGGGTCTATAGAATGAACCCAAATCTGCATATTTATTTGTTTTATAACCATCTACATTTATACCAACCTTATCATTCAAAAGCCCTTTTGCATTCCAAAGCAAACCAAATACTCCAATAGAACCGGTAATAGTTGTCGGATCTGCAACAATATAATCCCCTGCAGACGAAATATAATAACCACCCGATGCTGCCAGATCACCCATTGAAATTATAAGCGGTTTTGCTTTTTGAGCAAGTTTTAATTCACGCCAAATAATTTCTGCAGACAATGCACTTCCTCCCGGAGAATTTACCCTTAAAACAATTGCTTTTACATCCTTATCTTTTCTTGCTTTTCTTATTTCTTTAACCAATCTTGACGGATAAATTTTATTGTTATCGTTACCATTACCTGAAGCTATTTCACCAACAGCATAAACTATTGCAATCTTATTTGATGTAATAGGTTGTAATATTGGTGTATTGGCATATTTTGACATTGCCACGAAATTCAAATCATCTTCACTTTTCACATTCATCATCTTTTTTAGTTCCTCAAGTACTTGGTCTTCATATTTCAATCCGTCAACAAAACCGTATCTTAAAGCCGCACTGTCACTATCAATCAATAACAGGTCAGCATATTTGTTCAAACTGTCCACAGGTATATTCTTTGTAGCGGCAATACCTTCCAAAATATGATTCCACAAAGACGAAACATAAACCTTTGTTTGCAAATAGTTCGCATTACTCATACTGTCAAGTATAAACGGCTCAACAGCACTTTTGAATTTACCATGTCTGATAACTTCGGGCTTAACATCAAGTTTTTCGAGAAGTTTTTTGTAAAACATTATTTGTGCATTCATACCCTGAAAAAGCAAAGCCCCTTCGGGTGTAAGGTAAATTTTATCTGCAACCGTAGCTACATAATACTGGTATTGGGTAAACATATCGCCACGGGCAATTATAAATTTACCCGATTTTTTGAAATTAAGCAAAGCATCTCTAATTTCTTCAGCCTTGGAAAGACTTAAATTGAAACCTTTAAAATTAAGATATATACCCTTTATTTTCGGGTCTGTTTTTGCTTTATTTATGTGATCTAAGTATGTTTTTAGGGTAATGTATTTTTTATTAAAATTACTAAAATCAAATCCTGAAAATTCAAAAGGATTCGTTACAGGTTTATCGGTAACCTCTTCGTTAAAATTCAACTCTAATATACTATTATCTTTTACTTTAACCTGCTTGGCATCTTTCATACCTTCCGAGAAAGAATTCATCATAGTTCCTACAAAAGAACCAACCATCACAAGGAAAACAATAAAAAGAGCAATAAAAGTTCCTATAAAACTTGCTAACAAATATTTAAGAAAAGACTTCATAATATAATTTTTTAGTTCGGTACAAATATAATTTGTTTTTATAATTTTTCATCACGAATACACCTATAATTTTAATAACTAATAGACTATAGCAAAAAATTTATTTTTCTTTCGGAACATCTTTTAATAATTCTTTTATACATTCTTTTTTTAGGCAAAACCAAGGTTTACCCTTCATATACTCCTTGTATTGATTCCCAAATTTGCTAATAGCTTCAGGTTCTTCCATAAGCTTAATCATAAGAAGCATGAAAATAACCTCAAATGGAAATATAATTAATATAAACGATGGTGAACCAACCAAAAAAGCAATTGCAAGAGGAAACAATAAAAGTCCTAAGTGCATTGGATGACGCATATATTTATATGGACCTTGTGAAACAAGGACATTTGTCTCCATTCGTTCTATATCTCCTTTGCGACCATATTTAGCCAAAGTACGTCCGGTATTTCTACTTATTTTCATTACTATCCTCAGTAGCCATACTCCTATAATAAAACTTATCAGATGAAATCTCCAATTATGATGAATCCCTCTAAAAAGGATAAAATCTAAATAACAACCTCCGGCAATACCGCCGACAAGCATAAGTACCCAGACTGTTATTCTAAAAAACATAATTTCCTTTTTTAAAAAACTGCTAAATTAAATATTGTATATTTAAATTCAAAAATAATGCTTTCATCCGAATGATTCAATATCATTCAATTATAAAATGCAAAAAAATAATATCTAATTTTTGAAATTAAACAAACAATAAAGTATTAACAGCATAAGTAAAAACTAATGATTCTGTTTTTTTTAACACTATTTAAGAACATTGCTGAATTCAAGTCACAAATGCAACTTTTTGATTAAACAAATTTAATCCCAAAATTTCATGTAAAAACATTCTTATTTATGGAAAAAGTTGTACTTTTACATTTGGAAAGAATTTGCTTATAAAAATTAAACAGTATGGACAAAAAAAGAATTTATCTATTCGGAAACGGTTCTGCCGAAGGTAGCGCAGAATTGAAAAATCTTCTCGGTGGCAAAGGTGCAGGTCTTGCAGAAATGGCAAGAATAGGCGTACCTGTTCCACCCGGATTTACTATCACTACAGAGACTTGCATTGAGTATTACACACTCGGCAAAAACAAAATAAAAGAATTGCTGACACAAGGCGTAATAGACAGCATAAAATTTATCGAAGAGGCCACAGATAAAAAATTCGGCGACAGGGAAAATCCACTCTTGGTATCCGTACGTTCAGGTGCAAGGGTTTCTATGCCTGGAATGATGGATACTGTACTCAACCTTGGCATAAATGACAAAGCTGTAGAAGGCTTGGCTCTCAAAACCGGCAATTCGCGTTTTGCTTGGGATTCATACCGCAGATTTATTCAAATGTATGGAGATGTGGTAATGGGTGTAAAAGCCGAAAAAGGAGAAATTGACCCATTTGAAGCAGAAATAGAAGCAATTAAAGAAAAGAAAGGCGTAAAACTAGATACCGATCTCGACACGGAAGATTTGAAAGAACTTGTAGAAAGATTTAAAAAAGTGGTAAAAGACCGCACAGGCAAAGAATTCCCAACTGATCCGTGGGATCAACTTTGGGGAGCAATTATGGCTGTATTTGACAGTTGGAACAATGAAAGAGCTATTGCATACCGCCGCATTCACGAAATACCGGATGACTGGGGTACTGCAGTAAATGTGGTTGCTATGGTATTCGGAAATATGGGCAACCATTCTGCCACAGGTGTTGCTTTTACCCGTGATGCCGCAACCGGAGAAAAAAGATTCAACGGTGAATACCTAATAAATGCACAAGGTGAAGATGTGGTGGCAGGTATCCGCACACCTCTTCAAATTACCAAAGCCGATTCAATAGCTTGGGCAAAAGCAAACAATGTAAGCGAAGAAGAAAGAGAATCAAAATATCCTTCACTCGAAGAATACATGCCAGAAGTTTTCAAAGAACTTTTTAATGTACAACATAAACTTGAACAACATTACCGCGACATGCAAGACATTGAATTTACGATAGAAGAAGAGCGCTTATGGTTGCTCCAAACCCGTACAGGTAAACGCACAGGTGCAGCTATGGTGAAAATTGCATTAGATATGCTTGATGAAGGAATTATCAATGAAAAAGAGGCTGTACTTCGTGTAGATCCAAATAAACTAAATGAACTCTTACACCCGGTGTTCGATAAAGAAGCCATAAAAAAAGCAAAAGTATTGACTAAAGGACTACCTGCGTCCCCGGGAGCAGCCACAGGTCAGGTAGTATTCTTTGCTGATGAAGCAAAAGAATGGGCAGAAGATGGTAAAAAAGTTATACTGGTAAGAATAGAAACATCACCAGAAGATATTGAAGGTATGAATGCTGCTCAAGGAATCTTAACTTCTCGTGGTGGTATGACATCACATGCAGCAGTTGTTGCCAGAGGTATGGGTAAATGTGCCGTCGTTGGAGCAGGAGATATGGAAATTGATTACGACAAGCGTGAATTTAAAGTTGGTAATATATTAATGAAAGAAGGCGAATGGATTTCTCTAAACGGCAGTACAGGCGAAGTTTACTTGGGTAAAATTGATACGATAGATCCTGAAATAGGCGGATATTTCGGCAGATTGATGGAACTTGCAGACAAATACAGGAGACTGCAAGTAAGAACAAACGCTGAAACACCAAGAGATGCAAAGGTTGCAAGGAAATTTGGCGCACAAGGTATCGGACTTGCCAGAACAGAACATATGTTTTTCGAAGGAGAAAGAATTATGCACATGCGTGAAATGATTTTGGCAGACACGGAAGAAAAAAGACGGGAAGCTCTAGAAAAACTCTTACCGTACCAAATGGCAGACTTTGAAGCAATTTTTGAAGTAATGGAAGGATTACCCGTTACGGTAAGGCTTTTAGACCCGCCACTTCATGAATTCTTGCCTCACGATGAAGATGCCCAACAAGAAGTTGCAGAAGAGATGGGCGTAAGTGTTGATGTTATCAAAGAAAAGGTTGAAGAACTGAAAGAAATGAACCCGATGTTGGGTCACAGGGGTTGCCGCCTAGGAAATACTTATCCAGAAATAACAGAAATGCAAGTCAGGGCTATTCTCGGTGCTGCACTTAACTTGAAGGGAAAAGGCATAAAAGCAATACCTGAAATTATGGTTCCGCTTGTTGGCGAAGCCAAAGAATTGGAATTGCAAAAAAGCATTATTGAAAAATCAGCCGAAAAGGTATTTGAAGAATACGGTGACAAAATAGATTACTTAATCGGAACAATGATAGAAATACCGAGAGCTGCCCTCACTGCTGACGAAGTAGCCAAATATGCGGAATTCTTCTCATTCGGGACAAACGACCTTACACAGATGACTTACGGATATTCCCGTGACGATGTGAGCAAATTCTTGCCTAAATACAAAGAATTGGGCATATTGGAACACGATCCGTTCCAAGTATTGGATCAAAGAGGTGTAGGTCAATTGGTTGAAATTGGAACAAAGAAAGGTAGAAGCGTTAAACCGAACCTAAAAGTAGGTATCTGCGGTGAACACGGCGGTGAACCGTCATCTGTAGAATTCTGCCACAGGGTTGGAATGAATTATGTAAGTTGTTCACCTTTCAGAGTACCGATTGCAAGACTTGCAGCCGCACAAGCAAACATCAAATACGGTGTGGAAGTGGAAGCATAATTCCTCGAAGCCGGTATAAAAAGAAAAGGAGCCCCAAAAAGGCTCCTTTTTTATTTATCTTTCTTTCAAATTTTACTTTATCACAAGTTTTCTTTTTATCGTCTTATGTTCACTTGTTGCCTTAACAACATACATACCTTTTGATAGTCCGCTTACATCTATTTGTTTGGGATTATGACCCTGATATACAACTCTTCCCAGCTCATCAAAAATTGTTACATCATATTGCTTTAGATTTGTTGTTACCATAACAACATTGCTTGCAGGATTAGGAGACAAAACAAATTGTGTTATATCTTTGTATGCAAGATAAGGATTGGCAATTGTTAAGTAAGTACAATTGGTATCTATATCCAAATTATTTACAAAATCAATAATGTGAGGTACTTGTGCCAATAGCTTTTCCACGGGAGTATGCGAATTTTGATAATCAGAAGTTGTATCACGCGCCCATGTAAATGCTATATCAACTGTCATACACGAATTAGAAGATAAAAAAGGTGCCGTTAAAGTTGCAATACCTCTTCTATCGCCCGGTGCACTATCAACAACCATTTCATTCCAACCTGAATATTCCGGAAATGCAAAATCACATGTATCTGTAGCATCCGGATAATGACCTGTACCGTGATGTACTAAATGGGAACCGTCTTTCCACCTGTTATTCATATAATTATAATATTCTGTTGCTGTTTCGGGATCACCCATTGGTCCCCCTCCGTTTATATAATACATGAAAGAAGTCATTTCTCTATCTAAAAACACAACACCTACAGCAGGTGGTTTGAGTCCATAACCATGAGGTCCATCATCATCTTCATCTCCGTTATAACAAAAGAATGCGTTTTGGGTACTATCACAACCTATATAATCATCAAAAGGATTCCCCAAATCAAAATCTACATTAACTGCAAATTTCACATTATGATAATTATTACCACTTCTATTTATAATATCAAAGTGTATAAAAAATGTGTTGTCCAATACAGAATCAATACCCTCAAACGCAAATGCCATCACTCTAACTTCAACTCCCATAATTGGAGAACCCTGTACGGTATTTCCTGATGCTTTATCATTTATTATATAATACAAGGCTTGATCTCCCAATATATAAGGATAATCTCCTTGAGCAGGATCGTAATGTCCGTTTCCGTTAACATCAACAAAAGGAGCTAAAATATATAACTCATTATTTGAAGTATCTCCATGTGCCGGCCAAGTTGCTATTGCATCAGGCATAACATATCCCGGATCATTCCAATGATTTATGTGATACTCAATATCTTCTTTGTTTATTTTCCATATTTTGTTGTATGGGGCAGAATTAGGTAAAAAACCATAAGGACCAGGCTCAAAAACATAATCATTGACCCCATATCTGTCTGCTGACATATGTAAATTACCGTCATCATCATACCCGCCCAACCAGAAATTCATTGAAAAAATAGCTGTAGTACCTTCATCCTTTGGAATACTAGTAATTGATTGCCCCTGTAAATCCCAAAAAGATGAATTAATAGGATGAAAACCTGCACTCCAATTGTTAGTGTCCAAAAATTCCGTGGCATATTGCGAAAACCCCGTAATCGCAAAAATTGTCACAAACAAAAAAGAAAAAATAATTTTTTTCATAGCTGATAATGTTTGGTTTTTATATATACAAAAGAATCATTTAATAGTTGTCTAAAAACAAAAAAATTATATTAAAATTGTCAATTGTCAGTTATTAGTGGTTAATTGGACAATTACAGTTATGTGCATATAAAACATTTACCACATTAGTTCATTAACAAATTAAAGTCTTATACCCAACACCGTAATGTCATCCACTTGTTCATAATCTACTCCGTAGCCGTGTATCCACTTATTCAATTCTTCTTCAAGCCTTTTTCCTTGTTCATTCAAAGGTAAGTTACTAATTTTTAGCAGTAAATTCTTAAACGGTTTATACTTGTATTTTTTGCCTTTTTCACCACCGAACTGGTCTGCAAAACCGTCACTGAACAGATAAAGCATATCTCCTTCGTTAAGTCTTAATTCCCACGTTGTAAAACTTTCCATTTTTTCATAAATCGCTATCGGCATCTTATCAGGCTTAAGTTCATAAAGTTTTGCCTCAATGTTTTCCAGCTCTTTGATTTTTTTACCTTCAACCTCATTTTTTATTTTTAATCCTTCTTTCGTAACTATATAAAGTGGATTATTGGCTCCCGAAAACTGTACTATTTTTGTTTTGTTATCTATAGAAACTATTGTCATATCCATTCCGTCTTTCTGCTCTCCTTCTATGCCTCTTTGTTTCAATGCTTTTACTACTTCACCACGCAAACGGTTAAGAATTTCACCGGTATCGCTTACACCGTCTTTTTCCACAATCTCCCTGAGCAATGAGACACCGAGCATACTCATAAACGCTCCCGGCACACCGTGCCCAGTACAATCGGCAACTGTAATAATTAATTTTTCTTTACCTTCTAAATATGTCCACCAATAAAAGTCGCCGCTAACTTTGTCTTTTGGCTTAAACAAAACAAAATAGTCTTTAATACTATTTTCCAACAAATCAAATGACGGCAAAATGGCTTTTTGAAGTTTGGTAGCATATGCAATAGACTGATTAAGTTCCCTGTATAAAACTTCAAGTATATTTTTTTGGTGCTCTATTTCATCCCGTTGCGCTCGAATTTCTTCATTTTGCTGATTAAGTTCTTCGTTTTTTTCGGCTATTTCATTTTTTTGCCTTTCCAATATCCTATTATTTTTTTTCTTTCCCCTGTAAGACCGATAAATAAACAGCACCAAAACAAAAGTTAACACAAAAGCCACAACAAACAAATTGCGTTGAGCTTCCTGCCTTTCTTTTTCCGCACGTTCTCGAGCTATTTGTGCCTTAGTTTTTGAAAGTTCTACCTGCTGGAGTTTTATCTGTTGTTCTTTCTTTTCAGCTTCATACTTAGCACTCATTTCAGCCATAGCCTTTGCCTTATCTTGTGAATAAAGACTGTCAACTATAACAATTAAACTGTCTTTAAACATTATAGCTTTTTTAAAATTACCAAGACCTTGATAAGTCATAGACAAGCCTTTGTACGCTTCTTTGATTAAATCTAAAGAAGATATTTTACGAGATAATTCCAATTCCTTTTCTGCATATCTTAAAGCCTCATTATATCTTCCTATTTGATTATATACATCAGTAATATTTCCATAAACAACTGCAACACCATATTGATTTCCTAATTTTTCTTTTAATTTTAAAGATTTAAAAAGATATTTTAATGCTTTATCATATTTTTTTATATGGAAATAACTTACACCCAAAT
>JALTDM010000102.1 GCA_027074135.1 Bacteroidales bacterium | reverse complement strand
ATTTTTTTCATTCTGTTATCTGTATTGTATTTTATAGGTGCTATTTTTTTATTGAATTTATCCAAAGTAAATATTCATTTATGGTTCAATTCTTTTCACTCTGTTTGTTGCGATTATTTTTTCCGCTATTGTACCGAAATCGGCAATGGTGTTACTATTTTTACAATTGCAGTCATAATTTATTTTTTTGACAAACGGCTGGCTTGGACAATCGGCTTGTCTGCACTATTTGCTGGTGTCACGGTGCAACTTATAAAACATTTTGTGTTTCCTGAAGTAATGCGTCCGTCTGCTGTAATTGATCATCTTTATTTAGTTAAAGGTGTGTTGATGAATAAAATGTATAGTTTCCCATCAGGACATACTGCTACTTCATTTGCAATGTTTAGTGTTTTGGTATTTTATTTTAAGAAAAAAAGGCTTAAACTTTTGTTTTTAATTTTTGCTTTGTTAGTAGGTTATTCCAGGATATATCTGTCTCAACATTTTTTAGTTGATGTGTATTTTGGTTCAATCGTTGGGGTGGTTTTTGCTATAATTATGTATTATTTCTTTTTTGTAAAGGTTCGTACAAATGAAAAATAACGGTAGTAAATTAGCGATATTTTTGTTTTTACTCGGACTTATCGCATTTATTCCAAATTTAGGTGTTGTACATTTATTTGACTGGGATGAAATAAATTTTGCGGAATGTTCGCGAGAAATGATTGAAACAGGAAATTTCACTACTGTTCAGATTGATTATAAACCTTTTTGGGAAAAACCACCTTTGTTCTTTTGGTTGCAAGTTTTGTCTATGAAAGTTTTCGGTGTAAATGAGTTTGCTGCAAGACTGCCGAATGCTGTGGTAGGTGCTTTGGTGCTTGTTATATTGTTTTTTACAGGCAAAAAGATGATAGACGAAAAATTCGGTATTTTTTATGCTTTGTCTTATTTCGGTGCTTGGTTGCCGTTTATTTATTTCAAGTCGGGAATAATTGATCCGTGGTTTAATTTGTTCATTTACTTGGGTATTTATTTTTTGATGCTTTTGTATATAGATAGGATAGGCAGGACAAAAAACATTATTCTTTCCGCACTTTTCATTTCTATGGCTGTACTAACCAAAGGTCCTGTCGGACTGCTCATCCTCGGACTTACTTATTTGTTTGTTTTGTTGTTTTATCACGGTATCAAGAATATTATTTCATTCAAAGAAATTTTATTGTACGGCGTGTTAGTAATTATTTTCGGTGGCACTTGGTTTTTGATTCTTGTATTGCAAGGCAAGGAAGATGTGATTGTTGATTTCATAAATTATCAAATAAGGTTGTTTTCTACGCGAGATGCAGGGCATGGCGGTCCGTTTTTTTATCATTTTGTAGTACTGCTTATAGGTTTCTTTCCGTTTTCACTGTTTGCCATAAAAGGAATGACTAAGTCAATAAAGAAAAAACTTGAAAGAACTCAACTGGTAGCGTACAATTGGATGATAGTTTTGTTTTGGGTTGTGATAATTCTTTTTTCAATAGTAAAGACCAAAATAATTCACTATTCGTCAATGACTTATTATCCTCTGGCATTCTTTACGGCACTTGCATTCTACAAAATGACCGATGAAGAATATCGCAAAGCAAAATGGTACCGTATTTTTACCATTGTTATTGCCGCGTTGTGGAGTGTTGGTATTGCAACATTGCCTATGGTGGAAAAATACAAGCAGAAAATAATTCCTTATATAAAAGACGAATTTGCAAAAGAAGCACTTAAGACTGTTTCGGTTGATTGGGGAAGTATTCTTTATTTTTTAGGAATTTTTTTAATTCTTGGTATTTTGGCGACAATGGTTTTGGTTAAAAAGAAAAATTATTCTTTTGTGTTGACGGTTTTTCTTTCTGCTTTTGTTATAGGTGAAGCGGTATCTTATATTGTTCCTCGTGTGGAAAAATACTCGCAGGGTTCAATTATTAACTTCTATGAATCAAAGCTGGGAAAAGATGTTTATGTATATCCGTTGGGATTCAAGAGTTATGCACATTTGTTTTATACCCGCAAGCCGCCATATTTGAAACCACTTTCGGCAGCAGAAATTTTGAGGTGTGGAAAAGAGATGAAAAAAGACTCGCACGATAAATACATTGTGATTAAGGCAAAATCGGCAAAGGAAGTAGAAAGCAGGTACAAATCACTCTTGCAAAAAGTTTATTCAAAAGGTGGTTTTATTGCCTATAAAGTAGATTGCAGAAATTCTAAAAAATAAAAATACCTTTGTAATTAGAAAAATAAAAGAAATGGACAGATTTTTATTAAACCGTGTTTTTGAGTCGTTTTCAGGGAAAAAGATATTAGTGGTGGGAGATGTTATGGCAGATGCTTATGTATGGGGAAGTGTAACCCGTATTTCACCTGAAGCTCCCGTGCCTGTAGTGTCGGTAGATAAAAAGGAATACCGTTTGGGCGGTTCGGCAAATGTTGCAAAAAACTTGAAAAGTCTTGGATCCGTTCCAATTATCTGCTCGATAATAGGTGATGATGATGCAGGAAAGATTTTTAGGAATTTGTTGGCGGAAAACGAAATGACAGACAACGGCATAATTACTTCAAATAACAGATGCACAACTGTAAAAACACGAATTATAAGCAGCAGTCAGCAATTACTTCGCATAGACGAAGAAGATATATATGATGCCGTATTTAACGATTCGGAGACATTGGTAAATGTTGTCGAAAATTTTATTGAAGAAGGTGTAGATGCCATTGTGTTTGAAGATTACGACAAGGGTGTTTTAACTAAAGAAACCATAGACAGGATTATAGAATTGGCTAATCAACACGGTGTAATTACCACAGTTGACCCGAAAAAAAGAAATTTTTTGCATTATCACGATGTAACACTTTTTAAGCCTAACCTTAAAGAAATAAAAGAAGGACTTAATGTAGAAATTCATCCTGCCGAAAAAGAAAAGTTTGTGGAAACCGCCAAATCGTTTTTGCAAGAAAAAGGTTTTGAAAATTTGGTTGTAACTCTTTCGGAATACGGGATTTTCGGAATGGCGAAAACAGGTGATTATAAATTCTTTCCTGCCGAAAAAAGAAGTATTGCCGATGTTTCAGGCGCAGGCGATACGGTTATAAGTATGCTTACTCTTTGTCTGACTGCGGGTTGCAAACTTGAAGATGCAATTTACATAGCAAATTTGGCAGGCGGATTGGTTTGTGAAAAAGTCGGTGTGGTACCTGTTGACAAAACGGAACTTTACGATGAAGTTGTAGAAAGAATTTAATAAATAATGGAGTGAATTTTGTAAATTAGCAAAAACAAAAAAATAAAAAGTTATGAAAAGGTTTATGTTTTTAATAGCGATATTCGTTTTTATCTCCCCTTTGGTTAAATCTCAAAAATTAATGCCTACGGAAAGCAAGGCATTATTAAATGTTTTGGTTACAGACTTTGATATGAATCCACTTGCCGGTGAAACTGTAATCTTCAGGGCAACAAAATCAGGCAAAGAATATTCTGTAGTAACCAACCAACAAGGTAAAGCTCAAATCCTTTTGCCCAAAGGTGATATTTATAAAATCAAGTACAAAGAATTAAGTGAGGCAGTTGATTATACTCAATTTGAAGTGCCGAATAAACCGGGGAGATTTACTTTGGATTTGCATATGAAATATGAACCTTCCAAAGTGTTTACTCTTAATAATGTGTATTTTGATGTTGACAAAGCTACAATTAAGCCTGAGTCATACAAGCAGTTGGATGAGTTGGTTGAACTTATGAAGTTGAAAAAAGGTATGGAAATAGAGATAGCAGGTCATACCGATAACACCGGCAGTAAAGAACATAATCTTAAATTGTCACAATTAAGAGCCGAAGCGGTAAAAAATTATTTGGTTAAAAAAGGCATAAGTGCAAAGAGAATTGTAGCCAAAGGATACGGAGATACTGAGCCTATTGCTACAAATGATACACCCGAAGGCAGGGCAAAAAACAGGCGTATAGAAGTCAGGATAATAAAAGATTACAAATATAAAGATCAATGAGAATTGACATACTTGCGGCAGTTCCTGAATTACTGCAAAGTTTTTTTTCTTTTTCTATAATAAAAAAAGCTATTGACAAAGGTATAGTAGAAATAGTAGTTCACGACTTAAAAGATTTTTCGAAAGATAAACATAGGCACATTGATGATTATCCGTACGGAGGATTGGCCGGAATGGTACTGACAGTGCAACCTGTTTACGATGCCGTAGAAACTCTGAAACAACAACGCAAATATGATGAAATAGTTTTTCCTACTCCCGATGCACCACAATATAACCAAAATGCTGCAAATGAGTTGGCAACAAAAGAGAACTTGATTTTTATATGCGGGCATTACAAAGGTATTGACCAGCGTATCAGGGATAATATAGTTACCATGGAATATTCCATAGGTGATTATGTTATTTCTGCAGGTGAATTATCTACAGCTGTGATTGTCGACAGTATTGTGAGATTGTTGCCCGGAGCAATAGGTGATGAAGAGTCTGCACTTACCGATTCGTTTCAAGATAATTTGCTTTCACCTCCTGTTTACACACGTCCTGCAGATTTTAATGGTTGGAAAGTGCCCGATGTTTTATTGTCGGGGAATCATAAAAAAATAGAAGAATGGCTTACAGAGGAAGCATATAAAAAGACATTAAAAATCCGCCCGGATTTGATGGATTAAAAAGTTTTTGTGACAAAAATTTTTCTTTTTATCATAATATTTGTTTTAATTTGCAGGCAGAAACCAAAAACTTAAAAATTATGAAAAAGTTATTTACATTAATGTTAGCATTGATTGTTTTCGGTAACATATCATTTGCACAAGACGAAAACAATGATGTATTAAAAAACAAAAAAGGTGAAGTTATTTTGCCGCAAGCAGGTGATTATGCAATAGGTGTTAGTGCTACACCATTTATTAATTTGGTTGGAAATTTAGTTAAAATTAATTCAGCTGCTCCGTTTGCTAATCCATTATCTTGGAATTTTATAAATGCAACAAATGCAATATACGGGAAGTATTTTTTATCAGACAATACTGCTATAAGAACTGCCGTAAGATTAGGTATGGGTACAACAACTAACAAAAACTATGTTAGTGATGATAAGGATAATACTGGAACTAAAACAGTAGAAGACAAATGGACACATAAATATACAAATGTAATGTTGTCAGTAGGTTTGGAAAAAAGAAGAGGACACGGAAGACTTCAAGCATTTTATGGTGCAGGAGGTTATTTAGGTTTTGCTGGAAATTCAGATAAATATAGTTATCAAAATGAATTTTCATCAACAAACACTTCTCCTACTTCAACAAACTGGACGACAACTCCTTATTCTTCAGCTCCCACAAATGCAAGAATATTATCTTCAAAAGCAGGAAAAACAATCTCATTGGGATTAAGAGGTTTTGTAGGTGTAGAATATTTTGTTCTTCCAAAAGTTTCTCTCGGGGGTGAATTCGGTTATGGTTTGGGTTTGTCAATGCAAGGAGATGGAACAACTGTAACAGAACAATGGAATTTTACCGACAATAAAGTTGAAACTGTGGAATCAAAAATAGGTGGCAGCTCTACATTTGGTATGGATAATGATAATTTTAGCGGAATTATTTATTTGATGTTTCATTTCTAAAACTTTATTGTATTTTTATTAGAAAGCCGACTATTTTGTCGGCTTTTTATTTTTTTATAAAAAAAAGGTTTAATTTTGCCAGTCCTAAAAAAAATGAAATGAGAAAGATAATTCTTTTTGTATTCTTAAGTGTGCCTGTTTTCCAAGGAATATTGTTTGCTCAAAATACAGATGAAAAGAAGGATACAGCGAATGCTCCGGTTGCTATAATTTCTTTGGATGATTTGGATCAAAATTCCGATGAAAGTGATAATGTTGCTACATTGTTACAAGCTTCAAGAGACCCTTTCTTGTCAACGGCAGGATATACGTTTGGACAAGCCAGATTTAGAGTTAGAGGTCTAGGTTCGGAATATTCTACAATATCAATAAATGGTGTAAATCTTAATGATGAAGAAAGCGGAAGAGTTTTTTGGTCAACTTGGGGCGGATTAAATGATGTGACCAGATTTAAAGACATTAAAAGTGGCGTGAAATATTTAGATTTTTCTTTCGGCGAAATTGGAGGTGGAACTAATATTGAAATAAGACCTTCATTATTTAGGAAAGGAACTAAAATAACTTATTCGGCATCAAACAGGAGTTATAGAAACAGACTTATGGCAACAGTTTCAACCGGACTTATGTCTAATGGCTGGGCGTTTACCTTTTCCGGTTCAAGACGTTGGTCTCAAGAAGGATATGTTGAAGGAACTTTTTATGATGGATGGAGCTATTTATTCTCAGGTGAAAAGAAGTTGAATGATAATCATAGTTTAACTTTTACTATTTTGGGTGCTCCAACAGCAAGGGGTAAAGCCGGAATTAGTACGCAAGAAGCTTATAATTTGGCAGGAACGAATTTCTATAATCCATACTGGGGATATCAAAACGGCAAAAAAAGAAATGCAAGGGTAAGTGATATTCATAAGCCTATAATAATGTTAAATCATTATTGGACTATTAACGATAAAACAAAGTTACAAACAGGCCTAACTTATGTTACAGGTAAGGTTAAATCTTCAGCTTTGAATTGGTATGATGCAAGAGACCCGCGTCCTGACTACTACAGGAACTTGCCGAGTTATTATTACTACTACGATAGCGATATTTACCAAACAATGCTTGACGAATGGAAAAATGATGTAAATGTAAGGCAAGTAAATTGGGACTTCTTCTATTTTGCAAACGGTAAAAATCTTTATACTGTTCACGATGTTGACGGAGTGGCAGGTAATGATATTACAGGTAATAGATCAAAGTATATTGTGGAAAACAGGGTAACCGCTCAAAATACTATTAAATTAAATTCTATTTTGAAGCATGAAGTAAATGATAATATTTATCTTATTTCCGGAATTGATGCAACAGTATATCGTGGAGATCATTACAAACAAGTTGAAGATTTGTTAGGTGGAGATTTTTGGTTAGATATAGATAAATTTGCAGAAAGAGATTTTGAAGATCCTACTCTTGCCCAGTCTGATCTGAACCATCCTAATCATATTGTTAAAGAAGGTGATAAATTCGGATATGATTACATTGCAAATATAAATCAATTTGATGCTTATTCGCAAGCTAAGTTTACTTACGGGAAATTAAATTTTTATACCGGCGTTAAATTATCTTCTACTATTTTTTGGCGTACGGGTAAAATGAAAAACGGTAAATTCCCTGAAAATTCTTACGGCAATTCAGACAAAGCAAGTTTTTTCAATTATTCATTGAAAGGAGGTTTGACTTATCAAATCACGGGAAGACATTTTATTACAACAAATTTAATGTATGAAACAAGACCACCACTTTTCAGAAACTCATTTATGTCACCTAGAACAAGAAATACACTTGTTCCTAATCTTGAAAGCGAAACAGTTTACGGCGGTGATTTGAATTATTATGTCAGATTACCTTTTGTTAAGGGAAGGATAACCGGATATTATACTAAAATTAAAAATCAAACGACATTGAGGAGCTTTTATCACGATGAATACCAGGCATTTATAAATTACATAATGACTGGTGTCGATAAGCAGATGATGGGGTTGGAATTAGGATTGGAATTTAAACTTTCTCCGACAATAACTGCAACACTTGTAGGTACAAAAGGCGAATATATTTATACTTCCAGGCCGCTTGCCACTGTTGTAAGGGATAACAGTGAAGAAGTTATTGCTGAAAATAAAACAGTTTACTTGAAAAATTATTATTTAGGTAACACTCCTCAGACAGCAGGTTCTGTAGGTTTTAAATACAGGTCTCCCAAATATTGGTTTATAGGACTAAATGCAAATTATTATGATGATATTTATATCGTAATAAATCCGGAAAGAAGAACAGAAACCGCTGTTGATAATCTATTGACATCAGATCCCCAATGGAAGGAAATGCTTGATCAAGAAAAATTTAACTCTTTTTATACAATTGATATGTATGGCGGTAAGTCTTGGAAAATTATGCACAAATATTATCTTGCCGTTAATTTGAGTATAAACAATTTATTAAATTCTACTGATAATAAAATTGGTGGTTACGAACAATATAGATACAATATAAATAATATGGATAAGTTTCCACCTAAATATTACTATATGTATGGGTTAACTTATTTCTTGAATGTTAATTTAAGATTCTAAAAAAATCAAATTATGAAAAAGTATATTTCACTTGCAGTATTATTATTCGCAATTGTTTTTCAAGGGTGTGTGGACAGGGAATTCGATCATCCCCCTGTACCTGAAATACCAACTGGAAATGTTTTGACTATTAGCGATTTGTATCAAATTTATGCGGATAGCGGACGATATACATTCAAAGATGATTATTCGGTTTATGCTGTAGTATCTGCAGATGAAAAGTCCGGTAATCTGTATAAAAATGTTTTTGTGCAAGATGCAGATAAAGGTATTGATTTGCACCTTTTGAATTCGGGAGGTTTATATCAAGGTGATTCTATACGGATTTACCTGAAAGGTCTTGTGTTGGATAATTACAAAGGCATAATGCAACTTGATTCGGTAGATGTTGACAAAAATGTTGTTAAACAGGCAACAGATGTACAAGTGCAGCCTATTGTTGTTACTTCTCTGTCTCAATTGACAGATGAAATGTTGTGTAAATTAGTGAAATTGGAAAATGTTCAATTTTTGTTTTCGGATACAAATAAAACTTTTGCAGATGCTGTAAATAGAGTTTCTGAAAACAGAACATTGGAAGATTGTGATGGAAATCAACTTATTGTAAGAACAAGCGGTTATGCAAAGTTTGCAGGTTACAGTGTACCTGATGGTAATGGAAGTATGGTGGGAATTTTTTCTAAATACGATCCGGATTACCAATTCCTTATTCGTTCTTATTCCGAAATTGACATGAACGGAGAAAGATGCGGATCTGTAGTTTATTTGTATAAAGACTTTGGAGATAACAGTTTGACTTCAGGCGGATGGGCAAATATAAATGTTACCGGTAATGTAAATTGGGAAGTAAGTTCAAGTTATGGTAATCCTGCTCCGGGTGTTACAATAAGTAATTATAGTGGAGGCTCACATAATGCTTGTGAAACATGGTATATTTCACCTGCGGTAGATCTTTCAAATACAACATCGCCTGTATTTGATTTTGATAATGCTTATAATTATTCCGGTGATCCTCTTAAAATTTATATCTCAACAGATTATGATGGAAGTGGTGATCCAACAACAGCTACTTGGACAGAATTAAACTTTAATGCTTCTTTGGGAAGTTTTGCATGGACAAATTCTGGAGATATAGACATTAGTGCCTATAAGCAAGCAAATGTACATGTTGCATTTGTTTATAAAGGTACAGCTTCAGATGGAAGCACTTGGGAAATTGATAATATAGAAATTAAAGAAGCTCAATAAAAACAAATTAACAACAAACTAAAAAAAGAGAATTATGAAAAAGGTTTATTTATTTATCGTAGCTCTAATGGTGGCAGCTACAGGTTTTTCACAAAATGTAATTTTCTCCAGTAATTTTGAAAGCTGGACAAACGGGCTGCCGGACGGATGGATGGGCTCAAAGTCAAGTATTGAAGCTGATAGCGTGGTACAAATTACAACGGGAACTATCTATGGTTCCAGTGCTGTACAGCTTATCAATACCGAAAGTTCTCACAAAAGATTTACAACACAAGCTGTAACTGTAACAGGTGGTCAAGATTACGAAGTTAAATTTTGGGTGAAAGGTAAAGGTGATATACGTACAGCATTGTTTGATACAACTTGGGGTGCTTATAACAGTTACATTAATGTTGATGCAACAGATTGGACAGAATATTCTCAAATTGTTACTGCATTAGGGAATAGTGACAGTGCACAATTTATTATTTCTGTTCGTAATACTGATGCTGCATCAGGTCACTTACAAATTGACAGTGTGGCCATTTCTGAAGCTACAGTGAGTATTGATACTGTTTCAGTTCATGACATACAATTTACAACGGATGCTAGTGGAGATTCACCTTATAAAGATCAAATAGTTTATACAGGTGGTATTGTAACAGCAAAAGGAAACGGTTCATATTTTATTCAGGCAGGAAGCGGTCCGTGGAATGGTGTTTATGTTTATGATAATTTAAACAATCCTGCAGTAGGTGATAGTGTTATTATTAAATGTACGGTTTCAGAATTTTATAATTTTACAGAATTGAAAAATGTTACTTCATTTGTAGTTGTTTCCAGTGGCAATAATTTACCTGCACCGGTAGAACTGGCAACAGGGGATGTCGCAGATGAACAATACGAAGGAGTTCTTGTTAAGGTGATGAATGCAGAATGTACTACAGATACTAATAATTACGGTGAATGGATAGTAAATGATGGTAGCGGTGATTTATTAGTTAAGAATCTTTATTCCAATTTTGCGCCTACAGTAGGTGAACATTATAATATAACAGCACCTGTATATTATTCTTATAATAATTTTAAATTAGTTCCCAATACTGTAAATGATATTGAAATTGTAAGTAATGTTGATGCAGATAAGCTTGATAATAATAGTGTTAAACTATATCCTGTACCTGCTAGTACATTTGTAAATGTAGAAGCTGATAGTTATATAAATGATATTGAAATTTATTCTTTAGATGGTCAGCTTATTGCAAAATACAATGTAAACGCTAATAATGGAGCATTATATGGTTTGACAACAGGGAATTATGTGTTTAGAATAAATACAGTTAAAGGAACTGTTGAAAAAAAGGTAACAGTTAAGTAGTTTTTAATAACAAATATTTAAAATTAAAAGCCGCCTAAAAATTGGGCGGCTTTTTGTTATTAATTTTTGTATTTTTGTAAATTAAAATTATATGTTAATATATGCGAAAACTTCTTTTT
>JALTDM010000101.1 GCA_027074135.1 Bacteroidales bacterium | reverse complement strand
TATTTTTAACAATTTAGTAAGTAGATATAAAATAAAAATTAAACAGGATAAAGAGAACTTGCAAAACTTGATTTTTGACGAAAAATTTGATAAAAATCTTATACGCAAAGAAATTGGATTAATAAAAAAAGATTACGAAAACAAAATAAGAAGCGAAATTGAAAAATATTTATTTGATAATTATAAAAATCCTCTTACAAAAGAACTTATAAATAATTTTGATGTTTATTTTTCAAAACGTAGGGGTAACATTCAAAAGCTGAAAAACGAATATGAAAAATGGATAAAAAAGGAAATATCCAAAAAAATAAAAGAAATTTCATTATATGAAATTAACTATGAAGAGTTTTTGAAAAATGCCGTTAATCATCTTGAGATTTATCTTAATGCTTTTGAAATGAGATTAAGAGACCGTATAGAGCAGGTATTGGGAATAAAAATGGACGATAAACATATAACGCTTAAAATTGAAAAAGTAGAAACACCTAATACAGCAATTTCTTGGGCATTTGAAACTAAAATAGAACTTTTATGGTTTATTATACCAATGTTTATTTTCAGAAATACTGTTTTAAATCATTTTCGCAAACAAATTGATTTTGAAGTTGAAAAAAATTTATACAGATTTACATCTGAAATTACCAAAAAACTAAAAGAAAGCATAAGCATTGTTGCAGAAAATGTTTATGAAAGAATAAGCGAAGATCTAGATACCATAAATAAACTTACTCAAGCAGAAAACCATGATATAGAAGAGCTGAAAAGTACTATTGAATACTTGAAAAAATTTTAATTAGGTAATTTCTTGCAACTGCCTTGTTTTCACATTTTTTCTCATAACTATTCAACCCAATTAAATGATTCGTCATAATTCAACTTTGGCACTTTTCTTTGGTATCCCTTTCTGTTCATAGCAACATAACCTAACAGTAATATTGTCGCTTCAGGACTTGGCAAGGCTCCACGAATTTTCGTTGTGCGTTTAAAATCCAAGGACAACCACTTCAATCAAATAGTTGGATGTATAATTGATCGTACTAAATCAGTTCCTTAAAACCTTGAATCACTTTTTTATCAGATATTACTATGCTATTTTTTTTATTCTTAATCAGAAATACCTCATTTAAATCTGATTCAACAACTTTTTTATCTTTCAGTTTTATTTGCATAAGGTGAAATACGCAAAATTCTCCCTATTTTTTAATATTTCACCAAAACGGTTCCTTTATAAACCTTATTACCTAACTTAATAACATAGAAATACTCTCCGAAAGGCAAAAGTTTTCCATTATACATACCATCCCATTGATTTTCCTGACTTAAATAATCATAACCGTTTCCATGAAAATTATACACAACATCACCCCATCTGTTAAAAATCTGAATAGTTACATCATCATAAGTTCCTATGTTTACAATCTTCCAAGTGTCATTAGCTCCATCTCCGTTTGGTGTAATTACAGTAGGTATTTTCAAGTTCATAACAACCTTTACCGTATCAGAAGCAGTACAGCCGTTATAATCGGTTACCGTCACAATATATTCTCCACTTTGGGATACGGTTATATTACTATCCCTGTCTCCTGTGTTCCACAAATAAGAATAAGGCAGTGTTCCGCCTGAAACATTCACAGCTATTGTTATTTCATAGCCATTGTTTTGATATATCGTATCAGAAACAATTAAAGGTGTCATTCCATTATAATTAACATTAAATGCAAGCACCGTATCACATCCGTTATCGTCAGTAACAGTAACCTCATAATCACTTTGTTGTGTTAGATAAACCACACTGTCAACAGCTCCGTTACTCCAGTCATACAAATATGGCGGATTTCCTCCCGTAACAGTTAAAACTACTGTAACAGTATCTCCATAACATTGCGGATTTGCAATATCATAATCTACTGACAAAGGCAATGGTTCATTAACTATGCCGCTATCAACTCCCGTACATCCTGCAATATCGGAAACAGTTACCGAATAAGTACCCGCTCCAAGATGTTCAATCGCAGAAGTAGTATCGCCCGTATTCCAACTATATGAATATGGAGCCATCCCATTTAACATAGTTGCTGTTGCCGTACCGTCAGATAATCCATAACATGACACATCTGTAGTAGATACTTGAACTTGAGCCACACCACCATCATTACCAACAATTGAAATCGATATGGCAGAGCACCCGTTATTATCTGTTACAGTTACCGTAAATGTATCGGGTTGTAAATTGTTAATAACACTGTCTGTCCCACCATTAGACCAAGAATATGTATATGGAGGTGTCCCTCCTGTGACATGTACTACAATTTCACCTCCTTGTCCACAGGAATAATTTGTAACATCTGAAGTAAGGGATAACTCTTCTGGTTGGGTTATAGTCACGTTCGCAGTATCAGTACACATACCTGAATCCCTAACTGTTATCTGATAACTTCCGGTCGGTAATTCCGTAAACACGGAATCATGTGTAAAAGTTGTATCAATACTATACTCAACAGCACCTGTTGCTACAATAGTAATAATTCCACTGCTATCACCATGACATGCAATATCTTGAACAATTACACTATCAATAGACGGTCCTGATGCAGAACTTAAACTTACCGTTACCGTATCACTACATCCATTAGCATCCATTACCATACAATTATAACTACCAACATCCAAGTTAAAAAAAACAGAATCGACTGTAAATGTATTGCCCGAATCTATTGAATAAGTATAAGGAGAAGTACCATTATGAATATGCAAAAATATTTCTCCATCAGGCGACACACAACTTGTCAAATCATTATATGTTGCAGATAATTGCGGAGCAGGATTTATTGTAACTAAAATCGTATCACTTGCAGGACTACAAGCCTGAGGAGCATCTGTTGTAGCAACCAAATAAACACTACCGTTTGAAATGTCATTCACTCCAGGCGTATATAAAGGTGTCAAGCTAGTTTCATCATCAAGAGTACCGTCTCCTAGCGTTGTCCAAGTAACTGAAGTTGCAGACTGCTGCAGAGTAGCATTAAGTTGAATTGAAGCATTGGCACACATACTTGTATCATTGCCTAAATCTACACCCGGTGCAGGATTTATAGTTAATGTCATACTTGAACTCGAAGAACCGCAGGGTGAACTACCTTGAACATTCAAGGTTAGAATAACCGAACCTGCATTTATATCATCTTGACTTGGTGTATATGTCGCTGTTAAAGAAGTGGGATCTTCAAAAGTTCCCGAACCTGAAGTCGTCCATGAAATAGAAGAATAGTTTGTAGCCTGACCGTTCAAAGTATACGAATTCCCTTCACACACAAAATCAGACGGACCAGCATTTGCTGTTGGAGGAGGAACAATAGTAAGTTGCATATCATCAGTAGCTGTTCCACAACTTGAATACGCAGTAAGAGTTAAAATAACATTTCCATTTGATATGTCATCGGGACTTGGAGTGTAAGCTGCATTAAGTATTGATGCGTCATCAAAACTACCTGTACCGGAAGTTGTCCAAGCAATACTGTCATAATCTGTAGCTTGCCCGTTTAATGAATAACTACTGCCCTCGCATACATTATCATCCGGTCCGGCATCAACCGTAGGAATCGGTGTTATTGTTAAAATCATATCATCACTAACATCACCACAAGGAGAATTTCCATGAGCAGTTAATGTCAATGTAACTGAGCCGTTTGATATATCAGCTGCACTAGGTGTATATGTAGCATTCAGAGATGATGAATTATCAAATGTGCCTGAACCTGATGTGCTCCATGTAACACTACTGTAATTTGTAGCTTGACCGTTTAATGTGTAAGTATTGCCTTCGCAAATCTGGTCATCTGCACCAGCATCTGCTGTTGCAGAAGGTACAATTGTCAAAATCATATCATCGCTAACATCACCGCAGGGAGAATTTCCATGGGCAGTTAATGTCAATGTAACAGAACCGTTTGATATATCGGCAGCACTAGGTGTATATGTAGCATTCAACGAAGATGAATTATCAAATGTTCCAGAACCTGATGTACTCCATATCACACTACTGTAATTAGTAGCCTGACCGTTTAATGTGTAACTGCTGCCTTCACATATATTATCATCAGCACCTGCGTCTGCTGTTGCAGGAGGTACAACATTAACTGTTACTGGAGTTCTACTACTTCTTTCACCTATTTCAATATCATCATAATACGCAACGCCTCCATCGTAATTATAAATAAATATCCTATCAATTTTATTTGCATTAGTATAACCTCTAAATTTCAAATCATTATACACTAAAGTACCATTATAATAAACATCAAACGTATGAGCCGACCAGTTTATGTCCTTAAATTCTATATGATACCATGTATTCAAACTTGCAGATTGATCCACATTTACATCATTACTACCATCACTCCCAATGGTTCTTAAAGTATTGCCATTATAAAAATAAAAAAAAGCTATTTGAGAACCAGTATTGCCGGAAGTACCATCTTGCAAAACAAAATAACCGGTTCCCGTTGCTGAACTGGAAACATAATAATAAAAAGAAATTTCTACAGGTTGTGCGCCTCCTAAATCTATATAAGCGTCACAATAATGGTCACTACCACAATCACCCGTTATTTTACCAGACCAGCTTCCTGTATAAGCAATATCAGTTGAAGCTGAAAAATTAACAACTCCGCCATATTCGGATACATTACCGTCCTCAAAATTATCAGAAAAAATTCCGCAAAAAGCATCTACATAATATGTTGTAGTTGAATTAAGTACAGGAGTATTAAAAGTAGAACCTGTACCAACAACATTTCCACCCGAAGATGCATCATACCAAGTATAGTTTCCTGACGATCCTGATGCTGTAAGTGTAGCACTACCCGACCCACAAATACTAACATCATTTGATGTAGGTGCACTACAAGATCTTGTAATAGGAGCCAAAGATGGTGATTGTTGAGAACCTGAAATAGGCAAATTACTAACATTAATGACAGGATCAGACGCTGCTATAGGTCTGCCATTAGGATCAAACCTTTGAGAAAATAAAACTAAACTCAATAATAAAAAAACAAAAACAGATAATATTTTTTTCATGACTATTACTTTTCATACAAAAGTAATAAAAATTTTTAAGAATCAAATAATATAAAATATCTGAAAAATAGATAGGTATGATAAAATAGAAGTTATGTCTTCAATTTTTTCCTTTTTGCAGCAGGGAACAAAATATTGTTTAAGATAAGCCTGTAACCCGGAGAATTTGGATACAAATCCAAATCTGTAGGCGGGTCATATACAAAGTGTTGGTAATCCTCAGGGTCGTGACCACCGTAAAATGTCCACATTCCTTTTCCGAAAGTACCGTGAATATACCTTGCTTCATGAGCAGCTTTATTTTCCCCCATTATCAGCACATTTTTCTTAATTACATCTTCGTTGAATGCCGTTGTTTGTCCCATAAAGCCTTTGATAACCTTGGTATGATTTTGACATAAAATCGTCGGAATTGGATCCCACTTTGCCGAAAAATCAAATAACGTAAAATAGTCCTTATCCTTCGGCACTTTTCTGGTACGTGTTACATCAATATTGGAGAATTCATACTCATAAGGATTCATCACAAGTTTAAAGTTTTCAAAAGCAAAAGTTTGCGAAAAATCAAGTTTTTGTTGAGCATCGGGGTCAGCAGGATCTCCATCATAAATTGAAGCACAAATATCAGTATTATGTGCTGCCAGCGCAATATCGTATGTATCTGTAGCAGAACACATTGCAAACAAATAGCCTCCGCGTGAAACAAAGTCCCTGATTTTCTGTGCCACATAAAGTTTAAGTTTAGACACTTTTTTAAAGCCGTATTTATGGGCAAGTGCTTCTTGTGTTTTTACCTCATTTTGATACCACGGAGTATTGTGGTATGCTGCATAAAATTTTCCATATTGTCCGGTAAAATCCTCGTGGTGTAAGTGCAGCCAGTCATATTTATCTAAAGCTCCCTCAATTATATCACCGTCATAAATAACATCATAAGGAATTTCGGCATAAGTTAGAACCAACGTTACAGCATCATCCCAAGGTTGTTTGTTTTTTGGCGAATAAACTGCAATCTTAGGTGCTACTTCAAGTTTAACAGCATCCATATTCACGTCGGGACGCGCAATATATTCCAATATTGATGCTGCTTTGGCATCAGCTATTACTTCATACGATACACCTCTTATCACACACTCATCAGCTATTTCCTTGTGATAAGGAATCAAAAACGAACCTCCGCGGTAATTCAAAAGCCATTTAATGTTTACACCGTTTTGAAGTACCCAATATGCAATACCGTATGCTTTAAGATGATTTTTCTGGGCATCATCCATATAAATCAGAATGGACGAAGAAAAAACCTTGGCAAGAATAAAAAATGATAATATGAAAATGTAAATCTTCTTCATTAGATTAATTATTCAACTGCAAATTATGTTAAAACGGTGCACCGTCATCAATATTGCCTCCCAAACCATCATTAATATTCAAATCATCAGATGATAAATCCGGCATAAAAGGCTCATCATCATTTGCTTTAGAAGGTATTATCAAACTATCACCTTCCGGGAACATATCAGCATCATCGTCCCAATTTGTAAATAATGTATAATCACCAATAAACCGTAGTCTAACCGTATCTGTTACACCATTACGGTTTTTAGCAATTATTATTTCGGCTAACCCCTCAGTTGGATGACCTTCATCATCGTGTGTAATACCAAGTCTTTCGGGTCTGTGAATAAAAATCACCATATCGGCATCTTGTTCAATGGCTCCGGATTCGCGCAAGTCCGAAAGCATAGGTCTTTTGTGCTTGTCACTTCTTTTTTCAAGTTCGCGATTAAGCTGTGATAAAGCAATTATTGGTATATTCAGCTCCTTTGCTAATGACTTCAATGAACGGGAAATAATACTTACTTCTTGTTCACGGTTAGTGTTTTTCTTAACATTATCGGCATTCATAAGTTGCAAATAATCGACAACCAATAGCTTAATATCATATTTCTTTTTTAGCCTTCGTGCAATTGCCCTAAGTTCAAAAACACTTATCCCCGAATCGTTTATATAAATAGGTGCTTTATTCAGCCGTTCTATTTGTTCGTTTAATCTCTTCCACTCGGATTCGCTCAGTTCACCATTCATTAATTTACGAGAGTTAATTTTGGTTTCGGAAGCAATAAGCCGCCTCACCAACTCCTTTTTTTCCATTTCCAATGAAAAAATTGCAGCAGGCATACCGTAGTCCACTGCGGCATTCCTCATAATATTCAAAGCAAAAGCCGTTTTGCCCATAGATGGTCTTGCTGCAATAATTATTAAATTACCGTTTTGCCAACCGTTTGTAATCTTATCCAAATCAAAGTAACCGGACGGAACTCCAAGCAATTCTTTTTTGTTATTTGCAGCAAATTCAATATCCTTAATGACTTGAGTCATTATAAGGTTTATAGGGTCGGTTTTCTGCTTCAATTGCCCTTCAGATACTTCAAAAAGTAATTTTTCCGATTCGTCCAACAAACTTCCCACATCGGCTTCTTCATCGTAAGCTCTTTCCAAAATTTCGTTTGCCGCCTTAATAAGTTTGCGTTGCATATATTTTTGAAGCACCACATAAGAATAAAATTCAGTATGTGCGGTTGTAGATACCTTTGATTGAAGTGAAGTCAAATAAGCAGCACCTCCCACTTCATCCAATAAACCTTTGTCTTGCAATTTCGTAAAAACCGACATCATATCTACCGGACTGTTTGATTTAGCAAGTTCAAGCATTGTACGGTAAATAATCTTATTCTTGTCATCATAAAAGGCATCGGGGTCACTTATCACTTCCATTACTTCATCTATAGCCTCTCCGTCCAACAATATAATTCCCAGAAGTGCACTCTCAAGATCAACTGCATTAGGTGGCAATTTGTCAAATAATTGTTTATTATTATTTTTTTTGGCCATAATTAAAGTTTTATTGAATGAAAAAACTAATCTTCGGAAGGTAAAATTTCCAATTCCACTTTATCTATTTTCATATTTGTGCTGTTCAATATCTTTATTTTAAACCTGTTTTCAATTACAATTTCATCGTTTACTTTTGGGATGTCCGAATGATGTTCCAAAATAAAACCTGCAAGTGTTTCATATTCATCTGATTGCGGAATACCTAATTCATATTTTTCATTCAAATAATCAATTTCCAACCGTCCCGAAAAAATAAATTTATTGTCATCAATCTTTTTTTCTTCATATTCTTGTGCATCATATTCATCTTCAATCTCACCAATAAACTCTTCCAAAAGGTCTTCCATAGAAATAATACCGGCAGTACCGCCAAATTCATCAACCACTACAGCTATATTTTTACGCTTGTTCATAAATTCAGTCAGAAGGTCCTGAGCTGACATTGTTTCAGGTACAATTATTATTTTGTGCATTACACTTTTAATATTCTTTGGTTTTTTGAACATATCAAGGGCATGCACATAACCAATGATGTTATCAATATTACCATCGTAAACAAGAATTTTTGAATAACCTGTTTCAATAAACAATTGTTTCAATTTTTCAATAGGTTCATTTACCTCAATTGCAACAATTTCGGTGCGGGGAATGATACATTCCCTTAATTTAATTTCCGATAAATCCAATGCTTTCTTAAAATACTTCAACTCATTGCTTTCGGTAGTATTCTCTTCAACTTCATTTAGAAAATGATCCAAATCAATTTTCCCGAATGTGAAATTTTTTGCCGTGTCAATCTGTTTTACTCCAAATATTTTCAATAAGATGTCAGATAAAAAAATGGTAAATTTTGCAATAGGATATAAAATTAAATAAAAGAGATATACAGGAACAGCAAAAATCCTCAAAAATAAATTCGGCCTGGTTACAAAAATAACTTTTGGCAGATATTCTGCAAAAATTAAAATAATAAATGTTGAGACTATTGTTTCACTAATCATTATCACTATCTCAGAAGTCGTATATTTATACAAATAAGGATTCAGTAAATCCGCCATGAAAATACTATACAGCACAAGCACTAAATTATTGCCTATCAACATAGTAGAAATATATTGGGAAGGATTCTTCAGCAATTTAGACACAAGTGCCGAAGAAAATTTATGTAACTTATTATCAAGCTCGGCTCTAAATTTATTGGCAGAAATATATGCTATTTCCATGCCGGAAAAAAAAGCAGATAATATAAGGGCTATGGTAATTTTCGTTATCATAAACAATTTTTAGATGACTTCAAAGTTAAAACTAATTAAACAATCTGTATGAGTAAACTTAAAAAAGATTTCAACAAAATTTAACACCTGAATTTCAGCACTTTAATTATAGTTTCAACAACTCTTTTAACAAAAAATAAAAAAGCCGACATCTGTTAATGCCGGCTAATAAATAATACCCACTGATTATATTATTCCTTTTTCTTCCTATCTTTCTTCTTGTCGTCTGCGTTTTCTTTTTCAGGTTTTATTTCCTTGCCGTTTATTTTATATTCAAGCAATTCGTCCAGTTGTTCTGGATCTATCCTCTTTGCCAATATTTTTTTATCCTTGTCTAACAAATAAATAACAGGAGTTGAATAAATATCGTAATAATCCCTAAAATGTGACAAATTATACCTGTCTATTACATTTATAAAGTCTTCCAAATGCTTTTCCCTGATAAATTTTTTCCACTCTGCCGTATCGGTAATAGTACAAACTGCAAATACTTCTACACCCTTATTCTTGAACTTATCATAGATTTTTTTAATCTTTGGCATTGCCTTTTTGCAATGACCGCAACCCGGATCCCAGAAAACCAAAATAGTATAATCAGCTTCTACTTTATACAATGAAGTAAATGCACCGTTGGAAAGTTCCATAGGTTTCAGGTCGTGAGCTTTTTCTCCTATAATATTCGGTTCAATTTTCCTTACTCTGTCTCTCAATTTACTCAAAAAAGTAGAATCAACCCAATCGGCTTTACCGGACAAATAATAATTCTTTGCAATATCAAGAAAGACCTTATCCATTCCCATTATTTTAGTTCTTTCGTAATAACCAAGCATATAAGCTACCATATATTGATATGTTTTATGGTTTCCGCTTGCCATTTTTATCAACTTATGTCCTTCCTTTATAATTGTATCGGGATTTTGCACCAACAATCTTGTGAAATAATTATTTACCCTCTTATAATATAGAGGGGAACGTAATAATCTCGGGTCAGATAAGTCCAAGTTATCAAAATAATGTTTTTTTATGTAATAATACCTTTTAACTTGAAGTAACGAATCTTTATTTTTTACCGTGTCCGGAATATTAAATTTCGGTACTTGCGGTTCAATAAGAGCCTTTACAATTTTTGCAAGTAAAGTACCCGGATGTTTTTTTGCTACTTCTTCCCAATAAGCACGTACTTCCTTATCTACTTCCTGAATTTGTTTTTTTATCTCTTTCTTCTTTTCAGGGTCCTTTTCTGCCTTATATTCTTTATTCAACTTCTGAACTTTATCATAAAAATCAAGCATTTTTACCTGATACTCATAAAAAGCCGCAACTTCATCGTTGCCTTTCACCTTCATATGCCTCAAAAAATCGGCAGTATCCGTTTCCAATGAAAAATTTTGGTCATCATTTATAAGTACCTCAAAATATTTATTTTGCATACTAGGGAAAATAACCAAATAAATTCCTTCATCCAACTTTTCTTTACCTTGAGCAATTGCAACACCTTTTGAATCAAAATGTAAAGTATCTTTAGCAAATTCCTTATCAGCATAATAATAACCAAAATAAGCTATAGTGTCTTTAATGCCATGAACGGTAATTTTAATTTTGTAGCCTCCCGAAAATGCATTTGACACCAAAAACAATAAGGCTGCCACTAACATCGATATTTTTTTCATACCCCTATAATTTTTTAACTATGCAAATTTAAAATAAAAAAACACAAGTTTCGGTGTTTTTATTATATAAGGC
>JALTDM010000100.1 GCA_027074135.1 Bacteroidales bacterium | reverse complement strand
TATTGTTTTTCTAAACATTTGATAATTTTTTGAAAATTTATTATAAATTAAACATTAAAAAAATATATTAAATAAAGATAAGGTATTTATATTGATTTAATATTATTGCAATATTATTTTAATTTGAGTTATTCCATTTTATTAAACAGTAAAAATTACAGATACTATGAGCTGCCTAATGCATGTTTATTTTTATTTAGGTCTAACCCATTTATCTTAGACAAAATTTTTACATGTTTTCGTATAATTATTTGGTAAACAGACAATTATATATTTTGCATTAACAATTATGTAATTATCTCATTTCTATTTATATCTAATCTCAGAAGTATTGCAATCATAATAGTAAAAGTCCACAGCGACGAACCTCCGTAACTGATAAACGGTAAAGGGATACCAATTACAGGCATTAGTCCTAGTGTCATACCTACATTGAGCATAAAGTGGAAAAACAAAACCGAAACAACGGCATACCCGTACATCTTGCTAAATTCCGACCGTTGCCTTTCTGCTATGTAGGTTATACGTACAATAAACAGAAGATAAAAAATCAAAAAAAATGTGCTACCTACAAATCCATATTCTTCACCTATTGTGCAAAAAATAAAATCGGTGCTTTGCTCCGGTACAAAGTCGTATTTTGTCTGTGTTCCTTGTAAAAAACCTTTGCCCCAAAATCCACCTGACCCAATGGATATTTTTGATTGCAAAACATTATAGCCTGCTCCCAATGGGTCAGAATCAATGCCAAGAAGTACGTCTATTCTTTTTCTTTGATGAGGTTCCAATATTTTGTTGTATGTATAATTTACTGAAAAGGAATATGCCAGCATTCCGATAAATATTATTGTCAACCAAGATTTTGAAGACATCAAATTTATTGCAGTATAAAGCAAATAAACCAACATAATGCCAGCTGTAACAACAGAAAAAATGAGGTAAGTTTCTTTGTGCAAATTCAAATAGTAATTGGCAAGAAGAGATATCGTAAGTAAAATAAGATAGATGAGTGTCCATAAAAGAACTTCTCTTTTGTTTTTAGAGATAAAATAATCTATCAAAAAGAAAATGATTACCAGTGAAATAAACACAGGTAATTTAGGCAGAACCAAAATTAAAAAGAATAATGCAACAAAAGCAAAAAGCAATACTACTACAAGAGTGTTTAATCCTTTGCGGTAAAACAATATAACAAAAGATGTATAAACTAAAGCCGATCCTGTGTCGTTTTGGAGTAGTATCAAAACCATTGGAGTAAGAATAATCACTCCGACAAAAAGAATATCTTTAAGTCTTTTTAAATCAAATGTTTGGCGACTCATAACTTTTGCAAGTGTGAGTGCTGCGGCAACTTTTGTAAATTCAGCAGGTTGGAACCTGAAACTACCGACTTGTATCCAAGATCTGGCACCATTTACTTCGTGTGCGGTGAAAAAAACTATAACCAGCAGCAACAAGGCAAAAATATATGACGGGTATGCTATAAATGAAAAGAACTTACTGTCTATCAGCAAGGTTACCAGCATTAAAAAAAGAGCTGCCAATATCCAAACAAATTGTTTTCCATAACGCATCGAGAAGTCGAATAGTGAAGGGTGTGAAGGGGTGTAGGTTGCTGAATATATGTTAATTAGTCCGAATAAAGTCAAAGCCAAATACATGAAAAATAGCAAAAAGTCAAATTGTTTGTATGTTCCGCTTATATTTCTTCTCATTTCTTAAACAAACACTAATTTAATTTTTTACAAAAGTATACAAAACGTTCTCAAAATTCCCTTATATATTGGTTTTTATTATAACCAAATTGTGCAGTGAAAAAATTAAATGGTGAACTTAAAGTCAAACATTAGAAGACAAAACATTAAAATACCGCCTTAAAATACGGTGCCGTTCATATTGCAACGTCGCTTCATTCATCGCAATGACAAATTAGCATATTGAGTCTTTAGTAAATTAAGAACCTGCTTTCTTTAAATTCTGCTTTATTTTTTTAAGACCTACCCTTTTTAGTTGGGAGTTGAAAAATATTATTTCAAATTCTTCTTCGGTAAGGGCTTCCCAATCGGTTGCGGTTGCTTGTTTCAGGAACGGTTTGATGAATAAATCGGGATTGGAAGTAGGTATGGGCTTGGAATTCCAGGGGCAAACATCTTGGCAAATATCGCAACCAAAAATCCATCCGTGAGTATTGTTTAATTCTGATTTTGTTTCGTCTTTCAGTTCAATGGTGTCGTAAGAAATACACCTTGTTGCATTTAGTTTGTAGGGCGACAAAGCACCGGTGGGACAGGCATCTACACATTTTGTACAAGTTCCGCAATGCGATGTTTGCATCGGTTTGTCGTATTCGTCGGCTTCAAGGTTTATTATTAATTCGCCTATATAAAAAAACGAGCCTAGTTTTTTGTTTATCAGCAAGTTGTTTTTGCCTATCCAACCCAACCCGCTGCGAAGTGCCCAAATTCTTTCCAAAACAGGAGCAGAATCGGAGAAAAAACGCCCTTCGACTTCGGGATACTTTTCTTTAAGTGCGGCAAACAATTTTTTCAATTTTTTTTTCACAACCTTATGGTAATCCCTGCCGTAAGCACATTTTGCAACTTGAGGAATCCCTTTTTCCTGCTGCTCTGGCGGATAATAATTAAGCAACACAACAATAATTGTTTTTGCACCCGGGACAAGCAATGTAGGATTAATACGCTTATCAAGATTGTTGGCAAGATAATCCATTTCACCCTGATAGCCAAGTTTAATCCATTCTTCGTATTTAGACTTTACATTTTTATCCAATTCTATTGCAGGTGTAATGCCGCAAGCATCAAACCCTAAACTCAAAGCCAATTCTTTAATTTCTTTTGCCTTTGTCATAATACAAAAAAGAATCGGAAGGATATTTTAATCCTTTGTAGTCAATCAAATACACAATCACTTTGCCTACAAGTATGTAAGCCTCTATTTTTACAGGTATTTTATTTTTATCACTGGATATCCAAACATACAATCCGTCTCCACCTCTAAAAATACTACCTTTAATAGTTGTGGTAACAAATTTATAAGTATTAATAGTCAAAGTATCAGATATTTTTACCCTATCTTTCCCTAAATAAATTATAGTTATATTGTAAGTCTTTCCATCTATAACCATATCCATATTACTTTTCTTACCTTTTTTCATTTTATCCATATCCAATCCACGCAAATAATATGCTGAACTCAACGCATCTCTTAAACATTTAATATGTGTAATCGTATCTTTGTACGGAATTGAATCCGAATGGCTTATACTCATATAAATTTTGTCTTTGCCGTAAGAAAATTTGTAAATATTGTTCACCCTGTATCCGCCTTCATCTGTTTGCCTATGATAGTAAATCGGTTTCAAGCTTTTATCATAAGTGATAACATCATAACGGTCTCTAACTTTAAAAATCCAATCGTAGTTGGGATAAGATCTGCCGGTGGAATAAAAATGAAAAAATGTTTTTCCTTTTTTTACCAATGTATCCACATTGAAAACCACCTCGCCTGCATCAAAGTTGAGCCCCAAGGTATACCTTACTGTGTATGTGAGCTTCTCTCCGACTTTGAAAGGAATATCGCCAATTTTCAGGCATTGGGACTTTAACATCCCGCTACCCGAAAGCAAGAAAATGAAAATAAGACTAATGATTGACTTCACCTATTTTTTGTTGTATTGATTTGATTTTTGTTTTCAGTCGGTTTGATTTATTTTGCCTAATGTCAAACTTAATTGAGCTGTAAACCCGCTTGGCACCAAGTTTTTCCAGCGTGTAATAACAAGCTTTGATAATGTCAAGAGCCTCTTCAATTGTGTTAGTTTCAACAATAGTTCCCATTGCCGTAAGTTGATAATTGTCAGTCATTTTTCTGATAGTATCAATTACTTGACTTACTTCTTTACTTACGCTTTCGCCCCTGTCTGTCGGGAACATTGCAAATTCCATTAAAAACGACATAGCCGTAAAAATTTTATGGTTAAACTTATTCTTCTTTTCTTATCAAATGCGAAGTATTTGCCTGTGCAGTAGGCATTACCAAAATATCATTTATGGTTACATGCTCAGGTCTTGTTACCAGAAATTCAATTACATCAGCTATATCTTCGGCATGTAAAGGTTCAAATCCACGGTAAACCCTGTCGGCTTTTTCTTTGTCGCCTTTGTACCGAACTATTGAAAATTCTGTATCTGCCATTCCGGGTGCCACATTGGTAACCTTAATATTGTGTGGCAACAAGTCTATTCTCATAGCTTTACTGAGTGCATCTACGGCATGTTTGGTAGCACAATACACATTTCCGTGGTAATAAACTTCTTTGCCAGCCACCGAAGCAATATTTATGATATGTCCCTTCTTGCGTTCTATCATGTATTGCATTACCACTTTGCTCACATACAGCAGACCTTTGATATTGGTATCAATCATTGTGTCCCAGTCTTTCGGATTCCCTTCGTTTATAGGTCCGAAACCAACTGCAAGCCCTGCATTGTTTACCAACACATCAACGGCTTTCCATTCTTCCGGCAGTTCGCCGAGATATTTCTCAACTTCATCCCAATTTCTCACATCAAAGTTCAATGCAAGCACATCAACATTGGATTTATTCTTTATTTCCGCTTCCAATTCTTCCAACCTTTCTTTGCGGCGGCCTGTAATAACCACATTGTAACCTAACGAAGCAAGCTTTAATGCTGTTGCTTTACCAATACCTGTCGTTGCACCTGTTACTATTGCTATTTTCATTGCTATTTATTTTTTGTTTTTACAAAATTAAAAATTTTTACCCTTCCGATTTTTTTACATTTCTCAAAATTTGAGATTCGATATTTTCAATTTTTTTCATATTCCCTTCACCACCATTAAGCAAATCTAGTCTAATTTTTGCACAAAGCCTCGAAAATTCAAGACTTATCTCTTCTTCTTCAAATTCAGTTAAGTTTATGTCTTCACTTACTTTGTTTAGCACATCAAGGAACTTTTCGTACTGTGACAAAACTTCGGGTGATGCAATAATGGAGAGTTTGTGGGTAAGCAAGTTAAGTTTGATTCGTTCTTTATTGTCTAACTTGTGTGATGTAAAAATCTCTTCCACAAAGTTTAACAAATCAATGTAGAATTGACTTTTCAGCTCAAAAAGCCTCAACCGTTGTTCTTTCTGCAGTTCTACTTCGGTTTGCCTGTTCAGTAAAGCAGCTGTAATTATCATCGTAACAATGGTACCCAATATGATAAGTATAATTTCCTGATTAAACGGGAAATCGGATGTAACTTCATAGCTGACTTTGAAATACAAATATCCGAAAACAAAGGTCAAAAAAACCAGAACGGAATAAAATACTTTTGCAGTGGCTCCTGGAAATTTCATATTTTAAGATTTTTTCAGATTCAAAACAGCGATATTTTCCACATGGTATGTATGCGGAAACATATCAAACGGCTTAATAAGTTCAACTTCGTATTTTTTGCTAAGCAATTCAATGTCACGAGCTTGTGTGGCACTGTTGCAACTTACATACACAATTCTTTTAGGTTCTGTTTTCAAAATATTATCCACCACATTTTTGTGCATTCCAGCACGTGGAGGGTCGGTTATGACTACATCGGGTTTGCCGTATTTTGAAAACATTTCGTCGCTGAAAATATCTTTGATGTCGCCCACTTCAAAATATGCGTTTTCTATTCCGTTCAACCTTGCGTTTTCGTAAGCATCTTCCACCGCATCACCCACAGATTCAACTCCTATTACTTTTGAAGCACTGCCGGCTATATACAAACTTATTGTTCCCGTTCCGCTGTAAAGGTCGTAAACCACCTCATTATCCGAAAGCGAAGCATATTCTTTCACATGGTTGTACATGTTCAAGGCTTGGCGGCTATTGGTTTGAAAAAACGATTTAGGGCTAATCTTGAACTTTAAACCTTCAAAATCTTCAATAATGAATCCCGGACCGTAAAATACGGTATAATCCAAATCATACAGGGTATCATTTAGTTTATCATTGATGAAATAAACCAATGTGGTAATTTTAGGGAACTTTTTCATCAAAGTGGAAAGCAAAAATTCTATCTCTTCTTGCTTGTATTCCGCAAAAGCAAAAATTACCATAATTTGGTTGGTAAATTCTGTGGTGCGTATAATCAGGTTACGCAAAAAACCTTTGTTTTCTTTTATATCATAATATTCCCAGTCGTTGGTGTCGGATACTTTTTTTACAAAATTTCTTATTTGGTTCGAAATGTCGGCTTGCAATTTACATTCTTCAATGTTTATCACACGGTCGAACCTGCCGGGCAAATGAAATCCCAGTGCATTTTTTTTATCAAACTTCTTGCCGCTTTTAATTTCATCATCTGTAAGCCAACGGCGGTTAGAAAATGTAAAATCCAACCTGTTGCGATATTCGTAAATCTTAGGTGATGGTTCTATCGGCAAAGCCTGCTTTGGTTCTACTTTCCCGATTCGTCTGATGTTTTCGTAAACTTCATTTTGCTTGTAATACAATTGCTTGTCATATTGCATATGCTGCCACTTACAACCACCGCACACGCCAAAGTGCTTGCATGCCGGCTCGGTCCTGTAGTCAGACAACTTTTTAAATTCCAACACTTTTGCCTCATCATAATTTTTCTTCTTCCTGATAACTTTTACATCGGCAACATCTCCCGGTATGGCATCTTTAATCAAAATTACTTTACCTTCGTGTTTGGCAATTGCTTTTCCCTTTGCACCGATCGATAAAATTTTCAAATTTTCAATAATCCTTTTACTTCTTTCCATAATAAAAACATCTGTGCTACAAAGATAATCCTTTATTCCCGAAAACTAAAAAAGCAGCCCGGGTAAGAGGCTGCTTTCAAAAATTGAATCGCAACAAAATATTATTGTTTCTTTTCTCTTCTGAACAAATATCGGGTAATGAAAATACCTGTTTTTTGTTCCGATGATTCAACGCCTGATGTAACTGCTACCAATTCCCAGCCTTCTTGTGCAAGTTCATTAAGCCGTTCCACAATAACTCTGTCGTTATTTTGGATGTTTTTGAAATTGATACCTACAAGGCTGTAAAAGTTTTTAAGTTCTGTTTCCATTACTTGACCGTCTTTTGCAGTTGTGATAAGTCTTGAACGACCAAAACCACCCGGTACAACTGATTCTACTGCACTGATTTGCAGATATTCATACTTTTCGCCTTGTGAAAATGAATCTACGGCAAACATTACTAAAATTGTCAATGCTAATACTACTTTCTTCATAATTTTAAGTTTTTTGCAAATTTAAACAAATTCCCTCAAGCAAAGAAAATGCCAAAAGAGAAATAAGTTAGGCCAAAGCTGAGTGTTATACATTAACCGAAACACAAAATAAAGATTGTAGAATAAAACACTAATATAATAGGTGTGTCCTTTAATCTATAGTGATATTACTCTTAAAAATAACATAATTACAATAAAGTTCTTAAATTTGAAGTCTAAAAATTAACGGCATGTTTAAGAATTTTCCTAGAACTTTTTGGGTTGCAAATTTTGTAGAACTTTTTGAAAGATGGGCGTGGTATGGATTATTTATGGTATTAGCTCTCTATCTCACAGGGTCTTCTGATAGCGGTGCTTTGGGGTTTACCCAGACACAAAAAGGTCTTTTGATGGGAACAGTAGTAGGTATTCTTTATTTCTTACCTGTACTAACAGGCTCCATTGCTGACAATCTCGGGTATAAACGAACTCTTCTCATTTCACTTACTATTTATGCTACCGGTTATATTTTATTGAGCTTAGTAAAAAGCTTCTTACTTTTCTATTTAGTTTTTTTATATGTAGCAATAGGTTCATCTTTGTTTAAACCTATTGTATCTGCTACCGTGCAAAAAACCACAAACAAAGAAACAGTTTCGGTAGGATTCGGGATTTTTTATATGATAGTAAATATCGGAGCATTTTTAGGACCTATTTTTTCTTCCAAATTAAGAGGGTTAGGTTGGTCTTATGTATTCTATATGGCAGCCGCATTGTCAGTGTTTAACTTACTTTTGGTATTATTTTTCTACAAAGAACCTGCAAAGGAAAACACTTCAAAGGTAAAACTCGGAGAATTATTTAAACTCGTTTTTAAAAACTTTGCCGAAGTGCTGAAGGATAAAAGGTTACTTATTTTCTTACTTCTCATTGTCAGTTTTTGGACTATTTATAACCAACTGTTTTTTGCTCTTCCGGTTTTTATAGAACAATGGGTAAACACACATCCGCTTTACGAACTATTGAGCAAAATTTCTATTAGCTTTGCATCAACTGTAGGCACAACTCATGGCACCATAGAGCCTGAAATGATAACAAATCTTGATGCAGGATTTATCATTCTGTTTCAGGTAATTATTTCCAATATTGTAAAAAAAATGTTTCCCGTAAAAACAATAATGACAGGAATATTTATAGCAACATTAGGTATTACACTGACATTTTTAACAGCAAATATTTTTTATTTGATTCTAGGTATTTTCATTTTCTCAATCGGAGAAATGTCAAGCTCACCTAAAGTTACCGAATATATTGCATCACTTGCTCCGCCGGATAAAACAGCTCTTTATGTAGGAACTTCTTTTATTCCCTTATCACTAGGGAATTTTCTGGCAGGGTTTATTTCAGGTAATTATTACCAAGTAGTTGCCGACAAAGTAACAATAATGAAAGAGGAACTTGCCTCTTTGGGAGTAAATGCTTCACAACTAAAAAGTCTGTCTTCTACCAAAATATCCGATATGCTTATGCAAATGAAAGGTATGGACAAATGGCAACTCACTTCATATCTTTGGGATAAATATCATCCTTATAACTATTGGATAGCACTATTTTCTATAGGTATGTTTGCTGTAGTTTCACTATGGGTTTATTACAAATTCCTGACAAAAAGGTAGATGGCTTACGAACAACGCAAATATTCATTGACTTTAGCTTTTTCGTTGCTTGTTTTAATTTATATCGGAAGGCTTTTTTATTTGCAAATCATTGATAAATCTTACCAACTTTCTGCAGAAAACAACGTTCTTAAATTCGTTGTAGAATACCCTGAGCGCGGGTTATTATTTGACCGTAACGGCAAACTGCTTGTTTACAATAAGGTATCTTATGACCTTACGGTAATACCTAATAAAATTAAACCATTTGATACTACATTTGTATGTAATACGCTTTCTATTTCAAAAGACGAACTAAAAAAACTTTTGCAAAAAGCAAAAAAATATTCTCGTTACAAAGAATCGGTAATTGTAAAAATGTTGTCTGAAAAAGAATCCTATTCAATACAAGAAAATTTATTTCGCTTGCCGGGATTCGGATTACAGAAACGATTAATAAGAAGCTACAATGACACTATAGCTCCACATTTGATAGGATATATAGGTGAAGTAACTAAAAAAGATATTGAACGAGACAGTTATTATAAACAAGGTGATTACATTGGCAAAACAGGTATTGAAGCATATTACGAAAAAATATTGCGCGGGAAAAAAGGTGTCTCTATCTACATGGTTGATGTGCACAATAGAATAAAAGGAAGGTTTGCAGAAGGTAAATACGACACATTGCCGCAAAGAGGGAAAAATTTGACCGTAACAATAGATGCAGACTTACAGAGATATACAGAAAAACTTATAAGAGGCAAAATAGGCAGTGTTGTGGCAATCCAGCCGAAAACAGGAGAAATTTTGACATTTGTTTCCAGTCCTAAATTTTATGCAGACAGTCTTAACGGTAGAAACAGAGCCAAATACTACCGCAAACTTGTACGCGATCCGCTTAAGCCACTGTTTAATCGTGCAATAATGTCAAAATACCCGCCAGGCTCCACATTCAAAGTAGCTAACGCATTGATTGGGTTGCAAGAAGGTAATTTATTTCCAAACACATATTATTCATGTCACTACGGTTACCACGTGGGTGGGGTATCAGTAGGTTGTCACGGTCATAAATCACCACTTGACTTATACGAAAGTATCCAAATGTCTTGCAATGCATATTATTGCAATGTATTCAGACACATTTTGGAGGATAAGCATTTTTCGGATATTCACGAATCTTACGGCACTTGGCGAAAATATGTTATATCTTTGGGGTTCGGCAACAAATTAGGAATAGACCTGCCAAATGAAAGCGGTGGTTTTATACCTAAATCTTCATATTACGACAAATATTATGGCAAAAAAGGGTGGAAATCACTTACAATCATTTCTTTGGCAATAGGACAAGGGGAAATCCTCGTAACACCCTTACAATTGGCAAATTTTGCATCAACGGTAGCAAATCGCGGTTATTACATAATACCACACACTGTAAGAGAAATAGAAGGCGAAAAATTGCCACCCAAATACAATATTCATCATTTTACAGCTATTGACCAGAAATATTTTGACGAGGTGATCAAAGGTATGGATTTGGCTGTAAACGGTGGGCAGGGAGCAACGGCACGGATTGCTGCCATAAAAGATATAGAAGTGTGCGGTAAAACAGGGACTGCACAAAATCCGCACGGCATAGACCATTCTGTTTTTATGGCTTTTGCACCAAAAGACAATCCGCAAATTGCTGTAGCAGTCATAATTGAAAACGGCGGATACGGAGCATCAATTGCAGCGCCGATAGCAAGCCTTGTTATTGAAAAATACATTAAAGGCAAAACAGAAAGACAATACCTTGAAAAGTATGTAGAAAACTATAAACCGAAACAGAAGAAATGAGAAACTCTATGAAATTGTGAAAAAATTGCCAAGAAGAAATTTTTTTACGAAATTGCATAAAGAAAATTTTTTACTCGGTTTTTGCCATCATATGATTTTATTGTAATTATTAAAATGTGATAATTAAATAATGTAATAATGATGTTACAGTGTATCTCCCCTCAGGGGAAAACTTCCTTCTTTGAGGGAGGAGTAAAGTTGGAAACAAATAGTTTGAGTTTTCTGTTGTTAATTGTAATTCCTGCTTTAAAAGGTAGGTAAAATTGTGTAAATTTGTAAATGTAACAAAGTTATCATTAAAAAAATGAAATTGGTTACTAATAACATAAATTCAACCGGA
>JALTDM010000099.1 GCA_027074135.1 Bacteroidales bacterium | reverse complement strand
AAATAAAACTATTTAAGATTAGCCCGTATTGATTCTTAGCTCTGGGGGGAAACTCTAACACTTAATAAATTAGGGTGATCTCACTCCGGCTATGTCAGTCCGCAACCCTTTGGGGTGTGCATTTTGCACCGGCGGAAGACAGACCCGAAGTGGTAGCCCTACCAATGTAGTTTCGGGGGTTTTCACCACCCAACCTAAGAACAATACGGGCTTTTTTTTAAAAAAAATAAATTGTATCAACATAAAAACTTAAAGTTATGGAAGTAATATTAATAATCGGTTCATTTGTAGTAGGTGGTGTAGTATCATACTTTATATGGGATAAAGCTCTGAAAAAGAAAGCCGAAAAGATTATAGAAGAAGCAAAAAACGAAGGCGAAGTAATAAAAAAAGAAAAAATACTTCAAGCCAAAGAAAAGTTCTTGCAACTGAAAAGCGAACACGAAGCTGCGGTAAACGAAAAAAATGCAAAATTGCAGGCTATCGAAACCAAGTTAAAACAAAGGGAATCTCAGCTTGCTCTTAAAGCCGAAGAAATAAATAAGAAAAATAAAGAACTTGATATTTTGAGGGAAAACCTTAATTCCCAATTAGAGCTTGTAGATAAAAAACTTGAAAATCTTGACAAATTAAACAAAAAGAAAGTAGAAGAACTTGAAACAGTTGCTTCTATGTCGGCGGACGAAGCAAAGAAAGAACTTATAGAATCAATAAAAGCCGAAGCAAAATCTGAAGCAGCCGCTTATATAAACGAAATAATGGAAGAAGCCAAACTATCGGCAAATAAGGAAGCAAAGAAAATTGTAATTCAAAGTATTCAACGGGTAGCAACCGAGGCTGCAATAGAAAATTCCGTTTCGGTATTCCATATAGACAGCGACGAAATGAAAGGAAGAATAATCGGGCGTGAAGGTCGTAATATCAGAACCATTGAGGCTCTCACAGGAGTTGAATTGATAGTGGATGATACTCCCGAAGCCATTGTACTTTCTGCTTTTGATCCGGTAAGGCGTGAAGTTGCACGTTTAGCTCTCCACAGGTTGGTCTCAGACGGTAGAATACACCCGGCAAGAATTGAAGAAGTTGTCACCAAAGTAAAACAAGAGATTGAAGAAGAAATATTAGAAACGGGTAAAAGAACAGCAATAGATTTGGGCATTCACGGCTTACATCCTGAAGTGTTAAGACTTATCGGTAAAATGAAATACCGCTCGTCTTACGGACAAAATTTGCTGCAACATTCTCGAGAAACAGCTAATCTCTGTAGCATAATGGCTTCGGAACTCGGACTTAATGCCAAACTGGCAAAGAGGGCTGGTTTATTGCACGATATAGGTAAGGTAGCCGAAGATTATCCTGATCTTCCACACGCATTAGCAGGTATGAAGATTTTGGAAAAACATAATGAAAATCCACAAGTAATAAATGCTGTAGGAGCTCACCACGATGAAATTGAAATGACATCTCTTATTGCTCCTGTAGTTCAAGTTTGTGATGCTATATCCGGAGCAAGACCGGGAGCCAGACGTGAAGTTACAGAAGCATATATCAAGAGATTACAAGACTTGGAGGAACTCGCTCTTTCTTACCCAGGAGTAGTAAAAACTTATGCCATTCAGGCAGGTAGGGAATTGCGTGTAATTGTAGGAAGTGATGCTGTATCGGACGAACAAACCGATTTTCTTGCAAATGATATTGCCAAGCGAATACAAGAAGAAATGACTTATCCGGGACAAATTAAAGTAACAGTCATCCGAGAAAAAAGAGCAATAAATTACGCTAAATAATTTTTGTTATGAAATACACTAATACTGGAAATAAAGACACCAGGTCAGGTTTTGGAGAAGCCCTTTACGAACTTGGGTTGCAAAACGAAAATGTTGTTGCACTTTGTGCCGATCTTACTCCTTCTCTCAAGATGGACAAGTTTGCAAAAGAATTTCCCGACAGATTTTTTGAAACAGGTATAGCAGAAGCCAATATGATGGGACTTGCAGCAGGATTGACTGTTGGTGGCAAGATACCTTTTGTGGGAACTTTTGCAAATTTTGCTACAGGAAGAGTTTATGACCAAATAAGGCAGCTTATAGCATATTCCAACAAAAATGTGAAAATTGCAGCTTCTCATGCCGGTCTTACTCTTGGAGAAGATGGTGCCACACACCAAATTCTTGAAGATATCGGAATGATGAAAATGCTGCCGAATATGACAGTGATAAATCCAGCAGATTTTAATCAAACAAAATTTGCAACAAAGGCGGTAGCAGAATACGAAGGGCCTGGTTACCTTAGGTTTGGTAGACCGAAAGTCCCTAATTTTACACCTGCAGACGGTAAGTTTGAAATAGGTAAGGGAATACTTTTCAAAGAAGGAACCGATGTTTCTATTTTTGCAACAGGACATCTCCTGTGGAAAGCACTCGAAGCCGCCGATATCTTGGAACAAAAAGGTATAAAAGCTGAAGTGATAAATATTCACACCATCAAACCGCTCGATACCGAAATAATTTTGGAATCCGTTGCAAAAACAGGAAAAGTAGTTACTGCCGAAGAGCATATGAAAAACGGTGGTTTGGGTGAGTCAATAGCAAGTCTGCTTGCAGAAAAAGCACCTGCACCTATGCGTATCGTAGCAGTAAACGATACTTTTGGTGAAAGCGGAAAGCCTGAAGAACTTTTGACTAAATATGGCATAAATACCGAAAATATCGTAATGGCAGCAGAAGATTTATTGAAATAAAAAGGCTTTGATGAAAAAGCTTGTTTTAATTGCAATTTTATCTTTTTTATATTTTGAGTCCAATTCTCAATCTTATGAAGAGTTGGACTCTCTTTTTGATGATACTACCAAAACCGATTGGTATTTTGCCGTAAGCCTTATGCAAACCGTTCGCGGTGATTTAATGCACTTTGCTGTAATAAAAAAGCAAAGAGACGGCAAATGGTATGCTATTTATTTGACAAAGACAGATTTCCTCATGCAAATCACAGGGCAACAAACTTCCCGTGCCAACCCAAACAACATCAATTATATGAAAGAATATAAAATCTATTGGCAAACCCTTGACGAGATGTGGAAGTTGCGTTATTCGGAATTCCCTTATCGCAAAAAATATGAAGATAATGAAAAAGGCTGGGCTAAAAGAAAGTTTATGCCATCTGAAGGGCAATTGGATTATTTGAGAAAAAATTACGGAATTAAATACATTACCGATTTTATTTACGGCAAAAATCTTTTTAAACTTCTCAAAAATATGCAAGACCCACAATGGGTAGAGTATTATAAGTCGTTGTAAACTGTCTAGTTCTGAAATAGGTTTTGTAAACTGAAAACAGGAGAAAAATGGAAAAAGTATTAAGAACGAGTGAGTATTATTCATTTAGCTTTAATAAGCGAGTAGTGTTAAATGGTCGGATAAGTGTCGAAGGAGCGAGGAAGAAGTATAACATAGGCTG
>JALTDM010000098.1 GCA_027074135.1 Bacteroidales bacterium | reverse complement strand
CAACCCCAATACCAAAAGACAAACCAGACATAATAAAAGCCACAGCTCTGGCAGGACAATACCTTGGTCATAAGTTGATTTATTTGGAAGCAGGTAGCGGGGCAGCAATTCCTGCAGGCAACAACACTATAAAGGAAGTAAGCTCCTATATAGATATTCCGCTTATTGTCGGAGGCGGCATCACTTCTTCCGAAGTAGCAAAAGAATACTTTAATAACGGTGCTACCTGCATTGTAATAGGAACGCTTTTCGAAAACAGACCTGAGTATTTAATTGATTTTATTAGAGAAGTAAAATAAAAAAGGCTGCCTTAAACGACAGCCTTATAATAAGTAAATGCCTTTTATACTCTTAATGAATTAATGTTGCACCTTCATATTTCTTACAACCGAATTTCAAATTAATGCCCATTCTCAAATTAACATTCCTTGCTGATTGCGGCCAAATAAAACCCCAAAAATTGTCTGACGCCAAGAACCACTGAACAGGCCCCAATTTGAAAATAAACGCAAGCCCAATGTTTGTATAAGAGTTATTCATCATTGTGTAAGACAGAGTTGCCCCAAACCATTTTGTAAGTCTGCTGTTTGCAGACAAAGTAAGAGAAGGATGAAGAATATATTTGTACATTTCGAACCTGGCCAACATTCCAAATCCGAGATACTCTTTCCACTGATATGTTCCACCAATGTAAAACTTAGGAGTAAGGTAAGTAACATATTTATCTTTTTGCAATGAAGGTTCAAAAATATGAATTACCGAATCTCTATAATTGTCCGCATTAGCTTGATTTAATGAATCATTTTGCTCCAAGAACGGTCTCACATCATACCCGTCGTAAACAAAATCACCTTGCACTTTAAGTGTTTGAGGATTGTCTTTCCATTTAATATAGCCTAAATCAATAATTGAAGCATAAACATTTACTTTGTCATTAACTTTATAAATCGCTCCCAGATCAACACCCAGTCCAAAGTTTTTATTATTGAAAATCACTTGCTTAGGACTGATTTTTTCGTTTATGGTATCTTTGTAGATTAAAGAATCTCCTTCATAATCATAATCCATCTGCTCTATTGTATATACAGGTTGAGAAATATTTACTTCCCAATCCGTATGAAAAATGTATGTATAATCATCTGACTTTGTTTCCCAAGTAATAGTTGATTTTTGAGTATTTATATTAGCCTTACCAAACAACAATTTAGGGCTTATACCCAAAGTTAACTTATCGTTAATTTTATAAGAAGCACCGATTTTAAACTCTCTATAATAAGATGCATCAACACCCAGTCCTGTAAAATCAATAGTTTTGCCAAGTAAACTTTTACCATTACCTTCCCACGCTAAAATCAATAGATCCCTCGGCATACTGTATTTAAAGTCCACCTTATCGGCAATACCAAGTGTTAAGTACAACTTATCATTAAATCGGTAACCTCCATACAAAAACGGTAATTCAGACTCTACAGCAAGATAATTTACGTGTTTAACCTTAGAAATGGCATTTTCTATTGTTGAATTGTCAATAGTAGGCACACCATTTTCAAGTCTCACAACATCTTTATAAGACAAATAATTATTGCTGTAATTAAAATGCACATTTGGCACCAATTGTCCTGCCAACGGCAACAATAAACCTCCAAAATACAATTTGCAATTATTTTGTATAGCCGGATTTAATTCCGTTGACTGCGGAAGCCAAGTTTGATAATATAGACTTAAATTCTGTTGGGCTACCGAGAAATATACTGAAAACAATAAAAATAATGATATATATACCTTTTTCATAACAACTTCCCCTCCATTTTTAAAAATCATAATTTTCATTCGAATTTAATGTTGCATCCACTTGCATACCCAACTTTATGTCAATTGCATAATAAGAATAAAACTTAACCAATTGCCTATGCTCAAAATCTGTTGTTCTCACATATCCACGGAACCTCACATATTTAACATTTTCCAATTTATTTATTCTATCCCTGTCATAATAAATATCCGTTGTTTTATGAGTTGGGGCAATTACTTTATAATTGGCATCAACTTGGGCAGAAGGAATTATTTCCATTTGTTGAGGTGAAGTAAACATAGAATCCAATACATTGTGTAATGAATCATCAAAATATACTTGAACACCAACTTTTGCAGGCATTCCGTTATCAACATTAAGCCTGAACTTAACCCAATTTACAATGTCTCCTTTATGAAAATTCTTTGAAAAATCACTACCAACTTCAGCAGTATCTTCCAAAACCAAATAATCTGCATATCCCCACAACGGAAGATTAACCTCCATATCTACATAAAAGTGACTTGTGTCCAAAGCAAAGTTTGTACCCGTGTATCCGTCAGGATTCATAATTCCGTCAACTTTAAAAAACACATATTTAGGAGCGTTATTTATCATATCTCTCAATTGCGGGAAATTACTTGTATCCAGTGTAATTGTGGTATTTTTTGATTGGCCTAATTCGCTAATCAAAGGATAATTTATGTCCACATCTCCAAGCGGGAAAGGATAAGATTCCGGAGTAGAACCGGGTTCAACCGAATAAGTTGTAAAATTATCAAAGTGGAACTTTAATGGTAATCCGTAAGAATTGTTTACATAAATGTTAATATGGGGATCTTCAAAATAAGCAGTTCCTTGAAATGCATGATCAAAAATATCCAAATGAACCGTATCTCTATTTATAGAAACAGTATCCTGACCTAAATAACCAAACAATGCGTAATACTGCATATTATTAAAAGATATGTCAATATCGCAACTTTGACTAGGCAATACCGTAGGATTTCCGTTATCATCCAAAACCAAATCGTAAGTAACGAAAATTTTATTTGTATCGGTACCGTTCAATCCCGTTAAATCCATTGTATAACCGTCAAAATTCCCGAAATTATTAGTTTGATCATACGTGCCTGTATGAGTATTTATATTGAAAGTAGCAGAAAAAGGCACACCGTTTTGGGTAATTGACGGGAATGTAACCACAAGTACTCCTGTGTGTTGGAATGTTGATTTAACATGAATAGTCATGTCCAAATTTTTCAAATAAATGCTGTCAAGCAATTGTGTACCTGAATTATTAAACGGATATGATACCCAACTTTTAATAATATGATTAGGAGAAAACCCACCATTATCCACATCTGTTTTAGTAAAACTTTCACCAATAGTTTGAACAGGCAATGTAATTATATCGGATGCAGGAGTTGATACTACTCTTTTTCGGTAAACCAAATATAAAAAATGTGTAGAATCTTCTTCAAAAAGTTCATTATAATCATAATCTTGTAAAATATCTCTTATTCTAAGGTGAGCCTTTGCGACAGGAGCTGCCACATTGGGATTCCAATTAACATTGGTATTCATATTATCAAAATCGAAATAATTTTTAACACACCCTGAAAATAAAAATGCTACAATGACTATAAGCAAAAACAAAAAATACCGCTTCATAATTTTCTTTTTTATT
>JALTDM010000097.1 GCA_027074135.1 Bacteroidales bacterium | reverse complement strand
ACATCTTTAAGAGGGACTTTAAGTGTATCAGTCGGATACAACCTTACAAAAAACGATGCCCTTCCTGTAAAAATAGTATCTGTTACGGTATCTACATTAAAAATCACAGGCAAAGGTGGAATAGTTACATCACCGCTATCGTAAGCACTAATCACATATTTAGAAGCAAGCACAAGTTTCTTTCCGCTGCTTAAAGTATCTGGCACAGAATCTTGCTCAAGCACGTGTACATTGGAAGTAATTGTGTCTTTGAAAAATGGGAAAACCACTTTCAGTTTTCCAGGTAGCTTGTTGTGAACTCTCAACATTAGACTTAAGGTATCTCCCACCACAATAGTATCCTTGTCAACGGACATACTCACCGATGCAACCTGTCCCGATGAATATTCCGCTGCAATCAATCCCAAAATTATCAATATGTATTTTGCCAACTTCTTCATAAAATCCGTTTTTAATTTGCTAAATAGTTAATCACCCCTTTTTTATCTTCCCTCAAGGGGAGAAATTACTTTTTTATATTATCCTGTTCCGCTCCTAACGGAGCTGATTCTATACAACATTTTATAATCTATCAAAATATCGCCTCTACGAGACTTTAAAAATATTTTTTTAAGGCGTTAACACATCTTGCCCACTCAAAGAACACTAACTTTTATAACTAACAATTAATAAAGCACGTTAATCAATTATCATATTAACACATTATCTAAACTTCGTCCTCATCTTAAACAAATTCATAAGTGGGATTACATAATCTTTCCCCGTGTATAACTTTGTCGTATCAACATTTGCCCTAGCAAAAATTTCTTTAATTTTCTTTTCGTGATTTTTGTAATACTCTTCGTATTTTACCCTCACCGAATAGTCGGAAGTATCAATCCACATTTCTTCTCCGGTTTCGGGGTCTTCAAACTTAACCAAACCCATCTGCGGTAAATTTTCTTCTCTGCGGTCTGCTATTTGCAATGCTATTAAATCATGTTTATTATTTGCAATTCTCACAGCTTTTTCATAATCTTCGTCATCAAAAAAGTCTGACAGCACAAATACAATGCTGCGTTTTTTTATGGAGTTGGTAACAAATCTTAATGCTTCCGTAATGTCAGTACCTTTTCCCCCAGGTTCAAAATCAATCAATTCACGAATAATTCTTAAAATGTGTTTTTTCCCTTTTTTAGGCGGAATGAATTTTTCTATCCTGTCGCTGAAAAATATAACACCAACTTTATCATTATTTTGAATAGCCGAAAAAGACAGAACCGCAGCCACTTCTGTTATCAAATCCCGCTTGAACTGTTTGTTTGTACCGAAATCACCCGAACGGCTGACATCAATGGCAAGAATCACAGTAAGTTCGCGTTCTTCTTCGAATATTTTTACATACGGGCGATTGAAACGTGCCGTAACATTCCAATCGATGTTACGCACATCATCACCATATTGGTATTCACGCACCTCGCTGAAAGACATACCCTTACCTTTGAAGGCGCTATGATATTCGCCCGCAAAAATTTGATTTGTCAGACCGCGGGTTTTTATCTCTATTTTCCTTACTTTTCTTAAAATTTCATTTGTTTCCACAACTCATCATTTTTTACGGAACTTCCACGGTATTAAGTATTTCGTTTATGATGTCGGAGCTGTCGATGTTTTCTGCTTCGGCTTCGTATGTAAGGCCAATCCTGTGTCTCATAACATCGTGGCAAACAGCTCTCACATCTTCAGGTATAACATATCCGCGTCGTTTGATGAATGCATATGCCTTTGATGCCAAAGCAAGATTGATGCTGGCACGTGGCGAACCTCCGTAAGCAATCATCGGTTTGAACTTGGTAAGGTTGTATTCTTCAGGATACCTTGTTGCAAAGACAATATCAAGTATGTATTTTTCAATCTTTTCGTCCATATAAACCTCCTTAACAACTTCCCTTGCCCTGATTATATCTTGAGGTGATACAACCTTGCTTGCTTTCGGGAATTCTTTTTTCAGGTTTTGCCTGATGATAATTTGTTCTTCGTTTTTACTCGGATAACCGATAATTACTTTCAGCATAAAACGGTCAACCTGTGCTTCGGGAAGCGGATATGTCCCTTCTTGTTCAATCGGGTTTTGGGTAGCAAGCACCAAAAACGGGTCTTCAAGTTTGTAGGTGTTGTCACCTATGGTTACTTGCCTTTCTTGCATAGCTTCAAGCAGTGCCGATTGTACTTTTGCAGGCGAACGGTTTATTTCGTCAGCCAATATGAAGTTTGCGAAAATAGGTCCTTTTTTTACAATAAAATCTTCATTCTTTTGGCTGTAAACAAGTGTACCGATAAGGTCTGCAGGCAGCAAATCGGGAGTAAACTGTATTCTTTGGAATTTTGCATCCACCGTGTCTGCCAATGTTTTGATAGACAATGTTTTTGCAAGACCCGGCACACCTTCGAGCAATATATGCCCGTTGGTAAGTAGTCCTATTAGCAAACTTTCCACCAGGTGCTTTTGCCCTACTATCACCTTGCCCATTTCAATATTAATCAAATCAATAAAGGCACTTTCTTTTTGTATTTTGTCATTTAATGCCTTTATGTCAACTTGTCCTGTCATTGTTGATGACAAATTTTCTTGTCCTTCCATAATTATCTGATTTTTTTGGTTGTTTACTTAATTGTCAATAAATATACCAAAACCGTAAACGATGTAAAAGTTTATATTATTGTGTAAAAAATGAGAAAGGTTGAAAATATTTTAACCGGATTGGCTGATGTGCTATAAAATAGAAAACTTTTGTCACAAAATTTTGTTGCTGTTATATATCTTCATTTTTTTATGTTTATTACCCCCTCTGCAACTATTGAGATTACGAAACATTTATATTTTGAAACAAGTAGAGATTCCGAAATAAATTCGGAATGACTTTGTTCAAAATGACATTGCCGGGTGATTTTCAAATAATTAAACACTAAAACAGATATCTAACTGTGTGTCAATAATTTCACAAATACAATGCTTTGTAATATTTAGATTTTACGGACGGATTAAAAATCTTGCGAAACTTTACTTTAATACCCTTGCTCCTAAGCCTGTAATAATCCGTAACAGGTCTGTAAATCAACACATATATTGCCAATGAAACGATAAAACTCATTTTGTAGCCTGCATAAACAAAATATATCACAAAAATTAACGGGATAATTATTAAAATGTAATACAATGCCGTGCTTTTCATTACGCTCATCTTAATTAAAAAACTTCTCACACAAAAATATTTTTTGGTACATTGCTGAAAAATCCGGCTTTTTCGCCTGCTTGCAAAAGAAATTCCACAGACTTTTTACCCAAAGATCCTATTTCGCGGGTAAACTCGTTTACATACAAGTCAATATGACTGAGAATTACTTTATCGCTTGTTTCCTGTGCATAAGACTTGATGAATTGCATTGTTTCGGCAGGGTGTTCAAACGCATATTCAACACTGTCGCCGATAAGTTTGTCCAAAAGCATTTGCACAGGTCTGTCAAACTTCCGACTTATGC
>JALTDM010000096.1 GCA_027074135.1 Bacteroidales bacterium | reverse complement strand
ACACGGCAGAGGTTTTTCTTTACCTTCGGTCTCAACTGGTGTCAGGAAGATGGGAACTGTGTTTCAGCAACTTTCATCAAGCCGCTTCGGCAGGTTAAGTCTATCAACAAAAACGAAATGCGCCCGAGCTTTCGTTTTTCAACGAGCCTCTTTTGTTCAAGGAATTCATGAAAATTCTTCATGATAACCCCCCTGATTATAACAGGTATTGACATTAAACTGAATTCTATATAATAAACTAAATGTTGTCAAAAAGTAGAAGAATTTTGAATTTTACCCTTTAGTTAGGGGACAATTTCTCCTCTTTGAAGAAGATTTGGAGATAGGACAGAGGAAATTATAGAATTCCATTCAATTATAAATGTTATACATCAACATGAGTGAATATACACAAATGTTATCTTCAAGTTTGAGTAAAATAGGGTCAAATATGAATTAGGAAGGCTAATATGAATGGATATAGTAAATTAAAGCTATTTATTTCATATTCTCATGAGGATAATAAAGAAGAAAATCCTTACATTAAAGAGTTTAAAAAGCATATTACACCTTTGAAAACAAATGGTTTAATAGAAGATTGGTACGATCGCGAGATTTTACCTGGCAAAAACTTTGAAGATGAAATAGAGAAAAATATTGAAAAAGCAGACATTATTTGTTTATTTATTTCATCAAACTTCATTTCATCACCTGCTTGTCAAAAGGAAAAAAAGAAAGCTTTTGAGTTAAGAAAAAAGAAAGGTATCCAAGTTATACCGATTATTATTTCACCTTGTGCATGGCAGGATGATTTCGGTAAGTATTCAAAGACTCTAGCTCTTCCGACAGATGCAAAACCGGTTATAAAATTTGATAATAGAGATGATGCCTGGGTGGATATTTATAACGGATTGAAAAAAATAATAGAACAAGAAATAATGATTAGAAAAATAAAATTAAAAAGGGAATTTGAGGAATTCTTACAAGATTCAGAAATACTATCAAAAGCTCATTCTATGAAGGAAACAGTTTTTTTAGATGATATATTTATATATCCTGATCTGAATGAATATGACAACTCAAGAGAATTTAAGGGAAAAATAAATTCGCAAGAGTTAATAGAAAACTTTTATGATTATAAAAAGATTGTTATAGCAGGGGAAGGACAATCTGGTAAAACAACACTTTGTAAGGTAATCTTTGAAGAATTACGGAAACGTAATTTTATACCTATTTATCTGGTTGATAAGGACCACAAATTTAGTGGAATAATTGAAAACAGAATATTAAAAGCATATGAACAGCAGTATGAAGGTGTATCTTTTTATGAAATTGATGCGAATCGCGTTGTTCCTATAATTGATGATTTTTATTTATCCAAAAACAAGGGGAAGCATATCAATGCACTTTTGAAATATCCTTGTGTGCTTGTTGTCGACGATATTTTTTCATTGAATATAAAAGATGATAAACTAATTTCGTCGTTTACATATTTTAGGATAAATGAGTTAAAGCCGTCTTTAAGATACGAGTTGATTAAAAAATGGGCATCTTTGAAAGATCCAGGAAGAAGAGATATTGAACTATATAAAGAAATCGATCAGAAGTGGGAAATTATAGAACAAACACTGGGGAAGATTTTTGGGAAAGGAATAATGCCCGCATATCCTTTTTTTATACTTACGGCAATAAAAACATATGAAACTTTTGCTATGCCCCTTGATCAGGAAATAACATCTCTCGGATATTGTTATCAGGCGCTTATCTATTTTTACTTAAAAAAACAGGGTGTAAAAAACGATGAGATTGATATATATTTGAATTTTTTAACAGAATTGGCTTATTATTTTTATAGCAAGAACAAAAGCGAATTTTCAATACAGGATTTTGATACTTTTGTGAAAGATTACGAAGAGAAATATATTCTACCTATAAAACAAGAAATACTACTTAAGAGATTAGCCCCAATTGTTTTGTTGGATAGTCTTGGTAATTATTCTTTCAGTTATCCGTATATTTACTACTTCTTTATATCTAAATATTTTGCTGATAATCTTAAGAAAGATGAAATAAAAAAAGAAATTGAAAATATTATGCAGAATCTTCATGTATATGAAAATGCTTATATTGCCATATTTTTGGTTCACCATACTAAAGACATTAACATTTTAGAGGAACTCGAGTTAAATGCGATGTTATTGTTTGATAGATATAATCCAGCATCACTAACGAAAGATGATGTTAAATCTTTTGATGAACAGATAGATATTATTGTTAAAGCTTCTTTACCACCATCTAATACAACTCCTGAAAAAACAAGACATGAGATATTAGAAGTTCAAGATAAAAAAGAAGAGAAAGAAGAAATAATTGACACAGATGATACTTTAGAGGATGACACTTTAGAAAAGGATTTAAGAAGAGCTATAAGAACCACAGAGGTAATAGGAGCCATTTTAAAAAATAGAGGTGGATCTTTAGAAAAGACAAAGTCAGAGGAGTTATTTGAAGAGGCAATGAACATCTATTTGAGAATATTATCTTCATTTTTTGAGATCATAAAATATGAAGATTCCCAAAAGACGATAGTTGATATTATATCTAAGGCACTGAAAGCAATTATATCAGAAAAAAGAAGAAAACTAAGTGAAAATGAGCTCGATAAGATAGCAAGACGTATCTTTTGGAATTTAAATTTCTTTTTTGTTTATGGTGTAATTAACAAAATAGCCTATTCTTTAGGTTCTGATAAATTATTGGAAATAATTGAAAATATAGATAAAAGGTTTAATACTCCAGTTTCATTTTTAGTGAAGGAAAAAGTTGTTATGTGGTATTTAAAAAATATAAAAGTAAATGAGATATCAAAAAGGATAAGTGAAAGAGATTTTTCAGAGATAGCGAAAAATATTTTGAGATATATGGTAGTTGAATACAATGCGTTACACCCCATTAAATATGAAGATAGGCAAAAACTTGCAAACATTTTGAAAATTTCAGAGAAAAAACTTTTGTTGGGGAAGTACAAACATGAATAAAGTTTCTATAGCCTTAAACCTGAAGATAACAGCGGATGAAGAGCTTTGCTACACTTCGACCAAATTGCCTTTGTCAGCTTCTTTTATCCGAAAACCGCTGAAGAAAAGATATAAAAAGAATGTATAACAAGGCGCTCCACCTGACCGCTATTCCGCTGCGGCCTTCGGCCTTGCTCCATAGCGGCAGGTGAGCTTGGTCGTTCGCCCCCAAAATTACTCTGAGCATCTGAATGAAATCTCGCTACAATGAAATACTGGGAAAAAGCATTGCTGCCATGATTGCGGCAATTGAAATTTACAATAAACCAGATTTCAAATATCGAGAAGAGACCTTTTCCATACTGGCGGTGAATAGCTGGGAGTTATTATTCAAGGCAAAATGGCTCCAGCTTAATAACAACAAGGTTAACTCATTGTATGTATATAAAAACATAAAGAAAAAAGATGGAACACGGGGTAAGAGAAAAATCATCCGGTTGACAAAATCAAATAACCCTTACACTCATACCCTTGAATATCTTGCAAAAAAACTTGAAGAAAAAAAGCTGCTTGATAGCGTAGTCAAGATAAACATCGAAGCACTAACAGAAATTCGAGATTCCGCTGTTCATTTCTATAATAAAACTCCTTTGTTTTCGTTGAGAATACAGGAGATTGGGAGCGCAACATTAAAAAATTACGTAATCGTGGCCAAAGAGTGGTTTAATATCAATTTAAGCGAATTTAATTTTTATCTCATGCCGTTAGGCTTCCTGCCAGCAACTAAAGATATTGAATTGATCCATCTGAACAAGGAGGAGAAAAATATACTGAGTTATTTAAACTCTCTTGATTCTGATGCGGAAAATGATCGGCCTTATTCAGTATCAGTGAATGTTGACATTAAATTTACCCGATCTAAAACAAAAGACGCCATAAATGTTCAATTATCCAATGACCCGGATGCCACTAAAATCCAGCTTACGGAACAACAATTCAAAGACAGATATCCGCTTGATTACCAGAAATTGATCGTTGAATGCAGAGAAAGATATGCAAATTTTAAAGTCGTATCACAATTCCACAACCTACGAAAATCATTACTGAACAATCCAAAATACAGCATGACCAAAAAGCTGGATTATGATAATCCTAAGAGCGCCAAAAAGGATTGGTACAGCCGAGCAGTATTTACGGTTTTCGATGCGCATTATAAAAAAAAGGAACAATCATAAATGGCAAGGTCAACAGTACATTACGCAGACAGCGACACCAATAATACGCTAAAAAAACTTCATAACAAACTTCGCCCCGCTGGCACCCCTGTCCAGCGTGTTGAGTACATAATCGAACTGCTCCTGCTTCGGATTTTTGAAGTAAAGCTGAAGCAGGACCAAGAATTCAAGCAGTTGCGAGACCTGTTCAAAGAACCTAACGATGATCTTTTATTTTCCTGTTTATACACAGTTGCTAATGAACAATTACTACCGACTATCAATGAGAAGTTTTTTCCCTTTTATGCTGGTATTCTGTCACAGGCCCGGAAAGTCTACAAGAACACTAATCTTTCACAAAAAGTCCTCGATCAGCTTGTTTTAATAGAGGAAGTTTTTAAAAATTCCAATTTTACCAATAATGTCAAAAGCGGCAATCTTCAGGAAATTATTAGTCTTGTCAGCGAGATAAACGAAGAACGTTTGCTCAAAACAGATTTGCTTGGAGATGCCATTGAATCAGCTTTATCTGAAACCGGCGGCACCAAAGACCTTGGTTTGCACAGGACACCTGACCATATCAGGCAGTTCATGGTTGGCATGGTTGCACCTTCGTTTAGCGATTCCATTTATGATCCTGCTTGCGGTACTGCTGGCTTTCTTTTTGACTCATGGGGTTATGTAACCGAGGCTATAAGGCGTGACGGCTCATGGCCCGGCCCCAAGGCACATCCGGAGTTGTCGGCTTACTTTAAAGAATATTTTGCCGGAAAAGACACCCCGATGCCATCCACGGAACAGGCCATTTCTTTTTACAGAAGCGGCATTTCCGGCACGGAATATCTTGGCGTAATTCGTAAAATGGCGGCCATCAACCTCTACATCAGAGGGTTGAATCCGTCCTCCATTGTTCAGGGTGACTCCCTTGCACTTTTTAATCCCGCTGAACACGGCAACAGCAAAACCATTATCCTTGCCAATCCACCTTTCGGAGCTGAAAGGGATCAGGAAGCATATTCCAATATCTGGGAAGAGTATCCCCGTGAGGCGGAAACAACCCTTCTTTTTGTCAAGCTCATGCTGGACAGTCTTGCCGATGACGGGATTTGTGCCGTGGTGGTTTCCGAAGGCTTTCTATCGTGGGATCAAACCAGCGCCCGGACACTTCGCAAGATGCTTCTTGATGAGGCGCGGCTTAAGGCGGTTATCAGTCTGCCGCAGGGCGTTTTTGTCAGTAAAAGCGGTGTCGGTCCCAAAACATCCATTCTTGTTTTTAAAAAGGGCGGCAGGACGGAAAATGTGTGGTTCTTCAAGGTGACCAATGACGGATATACAATGGGAACCAACCGGCAACCACAAAATGGCTGTCAGCTTGTCGAGGCGCTGAGTCTCTATGATTCATATATCAGCAAAGGAAAAATCCCGCCGGAGACAAAGCATTCTTTCACGATTCCTGCCGAATGGATACGGGCGCTTGATCCCCGTATTAAAAAACGTATTAAAAAGAACACGCATAAAGAGTTTTCCGCCAAGGCTGCCAGAGAAAGACGCAAACTGGAAAAGAAACTAAAAAAACAGCTTAAAGAGGACAAAATTGACCAGCAGGAATTGAACAGCCGACTTGCTCAGCATGATGAAATATGGCAATCAAAAACGCTTAATGAAATTGCCAAGCGTATTGAAAAGGCCCATCTGTATTCGTTCAATTTAGGCAATTACCGAAGCAATCTGTCAGCTCAGCAGATTAAAAAGTGGAATTCGTTTTCCCCTGATGACAAAAATCATGGTGAGCAGGTAAGTCTTGATGAAAAATTTGATCAACTTCAGAAATGTTCCCCGGGAAAAGCCCACGACAAGCTTGCATACTTTGATATCCGAAATGGTCTGGAATTTGATATTGTCCGACAGTACCTTGGCGGATTTTCAGAAGATGAACTGAAAAAATTTAATCAGCTTACGGAACTGCAAGAGATTATTGAAAGCAACGCGAAGTATCCGCTAACGTCGTTGAGGGAAATTATTCACCCTAAAAACAACAAAATCAGAAAGGATGAATACGACAACAAAACAGATATTGTCGAAAAAATATCATTTGCAGATGGCAGGATCTCTTATCGTCCAGAACGTAAAACAGGGATGGATTTATATTCTGCATCCCCGGGTGATCTTGTAACATCCAAAATAAATTTTCATCAAGGAGCTGTTGCATTAGCTGATAGGCACCTTGTCTGTTCAACCCACTATCAAATATATGAAATAGATACAAATGAAGTTATTCCTGAATATCTCACTTATGTTTTACGTAGCAAAAATTTCTTACATAACATCACAAAACAAAAAAATAATGGAATCAAGTCAGAGCAAGGGGCAGATTTCGTCTTGCAACTTGAAATACCATTGCCAGAGTTAGGCGACCAACGAGAAATTGTCACACAATTGACCTCGCTTCATAGTGTTTTTGCTGCTTGCGAAACCATTTCTGCGAATTTTCATTTGCATATTCCTGAATTATTTAACCTTGAGACTACCCCGCTTGGCAAGGCGGTATTATCCACAAAAAATGGGTGGTCTCCTCGTTGTAATGGCGGACCAACGCCGGTTCTTTCTCTTGCGTGTTTACAGAATGGTAGCATCGACCTGACTGCTCGCAAGTGGACTGACCTCAATCGTGATGACATTGACCGTTTCTTTGTAAAAGAAGGAGATTTTTTTTACAGTAGAGGAAATACCCCGGAGTTGGTTGCTCTTGCTGGTATAGCTTCAAATGTTGATGAAAATGTTGTATTTCCTGACCTTCTTACAAGGGTTGAATTTGATACAGAACTCATATTGCCACAATATGCTGTCATTTTATTTAATAGCACTTTGGGTAGGAAATATTTTGGGAATGTTCCTCTCGGAGCCTCACCCTCGATGGTAAAAGTTTCTCAAAAGTATATGAAAAATTTTCCAGTTCCTTTTTTGGGTAATATCAACATGCAAGAGAAAATTATAAATAAAAGTCAGGAGCTTTTAGGCGCAGTTGAATCCCTTTTGCTATTGAAGAAAAATGCTCAAGAGACACTTAAAATAATTAGCACTGAAATATGGGAATGATGGTATGCCAGGTATCAATGAAAACGAAGCCACAGCAACCGATTTACGGGTTATAAAAGAATTAACCGAAAATCACGGCTGGAAAGTTGGAGATACCTTGCTGTACCAGCCGCAATATTCCTTGACCCCGGAACAGCAGGAGCAATTTCAGGGCCGGAAATCCATCAAACCAGATATCGTGCTTCAGGACATGCACGGTATCCCTCTGATTGTTATCGAGAACAAACTCAAAGACCCGGGAAAAGCCCTTCCTCAACTCCGCCTGCTTTATTCTCAAATCCTCAAACCCCGTTTTCTCTATGCCTGTTCCAAAGACCGTAACCTGTTCTACGATATGGCTTGGCGTGGTCTGGATGCCGGTGAATTCAGGCCGGTAAACTCGTTCCTTTCCATGGAAGAGGTTAAAATCAAAATAGAACAGGAGAAAAAGCGCAGACAGGAGCAGGAAATTGTCATTGACACGACAATTGCCGGTGGTTTTGATCCAAGCATAGGCCTGGAAAGATATTATCAGATAGAGTGCATCAAGGCATTGCTGGCAGGAATAAAAAACGGCCAACAGAAAATGCTCATCCATATGGCAACCGGATTGGGAAAAACCCGTGTGACTGTTGCTCTTTGCAAGGCCCTTCTTCAACACGGATTTGCCAGACGAATTCTTTTTGTTGTTGACCGCCGTTTGCTTGCGGAACAGGCCCGTGATGACGGTTTCAGTCTTATCAGCCCAACATATAACGCGGCATGGATCACGACATCCAACTATAAAACTCATAAAAACAAAGATATCCATATTGTCGTCATTGATACTCTGGAAATAATTCATCAAGGGATACCGGGGAATTTTTACGATCTTATCATTGTGGATGAATGCCACCGCTCAATCAATCTGAACCGGAAAATCATATTTGACCATTTTCTTTGCCCCCGTATAGGCTTAACGGCCACACCGCGTATTGCCGTTGCCAAAGACCGAGCAAAAGTGCCTGAAGATGATCTCGCGATTTTAGACACATACAGGCTGTTTGGCTGTGAAAGCGGGGAACCGACCTATCATTTCAATATAGATCGGGGCATAAACGAGGGCTTTCTTGCCCCATATAAGGTAGAAGAAATTAAAACCCATCTTACCCAGATAGCCGAAGAAGAGGGCATTGAGTTTGATTATGTTCTTGACCCTGATGAAAGGAAAAAAATTGAACTGGATGCCGCCAAAAAACTTAAACTGGAACAGCTAAACCGAAAATATCTCACAGAGAATACAGCCAAACGTATTGCCGAGGAAATCCGCAGTCGCACAGAATACGGGGAAAAGATGATTCTTTTCGGCGTAAGTCAGGCCCATTGCCTGATGCTGGCAAGAGCGCTCAATGAAGTATTTAATGACGATGGAAGGAGTAACCCCCGTTACGCGGAGTCAATCATCTCTGAAAACCAGGACCTGAACCGCGCCCTTAAAGGATGGTTCAAAAAGCCGTATCAGAAACCATACATAGCGGTATCCGTGGATATTATGAGCACCGGGGTGGATATTCCCTGTGTCCGGTATATTGCCTTTTCCGCATTGACCAAATCTGCCGGCAAATATATTCAGATGCTTGGCAGGGGAACCCGCCTTGATCCCAAGACCGGAAAATTCAGTTTCCAGGTACTTGATTTTGTCGGGCTTTGTAAGCGGATGGAAGACAACGGCAAAGGATCACCAAAGGAAAACAAGAAGGTTGTCAAAGGTATTGGCAACAAAGGCGGAGGCGGCGGCGGAGAAACAAGAGTAACGGGAGACTGGTTTATAGTCGATAATCCAGACCCTTCAAATTTGATTCAACGAGTTTGCGTCCATGAAGGCGCCGTTGAAATCATAGATAATATTCCGATTGAAGCGGCGAAAAAAATATTTGAGGAACAAGTCAACAACACTGACAACCCGGATATAGTGGCTATCAAGAAAAAACTGACAGAAACGAAGGATTACGAACCATCACCGGAAGATATAGACAATGTGGTTGATTTCATAAAGAAACCTCAAATTTACATGGATGAAGGCCAGTTACAGAAAATATATGATTACCCTGGTGGTACGGCATGGGATTTTTTCCTTCATGTATTAGGAATCAAGTTGGTGCCTACACCCCTTGAAAGGATAAAACAGGGGTATGAAAGCTATATCGCATCATCAGTTTTTAATGATGAACAGGTGCAAGTGCTGAGGAAAATCAAAGACATATTTGCCTCCAATATTGAAAGTCACGGAAAGATTGACCTGTCTGTCATTTTTGGCAACCCGGTGTATCAGGGAATAATTGGTGATTTTGATAGCGTGAATAAATTATTTGAAGGAAAACTGCCAGAAACAATAGATGAAATGGCTAAATCGTTTAATTTGAGAAAAGCGGCATAAAAAAAGCATGAAGGGAGAACAATCGCATACACTCTGACCGCAAAACCTCGGCGGCTTTTTGAAGTTGGTTGCAACGCTCAAAATTTATCGGTTTTACAAAGTCTGTACCACGCATTTTTGCGGCAGGTGATGCGGGACGTTAGGCTCTTTATAAGTCATGGAATATCCCAAAAGAATCGATTCACATATATCTGAAAGTATTTCTTTTAATATATTATCATCTGCATTACCAAAGGAATGGATAGTAAGAGAGCTAACTGAGAGGGATTACGGAATTGACCTATACGTGGAATTAGTAGGAAAGGATAGAAAAGTCACTGGTGATTTAGTGGCACTGCAAGTGAAAAGCATTGATTCAGTACAATTTAACGATAAGGGATTGTTCACTTACAGTGGGATAAAAATGTCAACTATTAACTATTGGTTAGGGCTGCCAGTGCCCGCTTTTCTTATAGTCGTTGATTTAAGTAATCAACATGTTTATTGGTCCAGTGTCGAAATGAATCAACGAGAAGGACGCTTCTGTAAGGATAATAAAACAGGTTCACTTGTCCTGACAAGAGATTCAGATTTTTCGGAAGTTGGTCTTGTTCTATTTAAAGTGATCTATTTAAGAGAAAAAAGGTGGCCTGCAATTGAAAATGCAATTGAAAAATCAATTATGTTGTACAACTCCCTTGGGCCATTAGTTTTAATGTGTAACCGAAAAGACGATAATGAGTTCTGCTCAACAACCATTCAGTACATGCTTATTCAGCATTACGAATATTTTTCACTCTTATCACGCTATTTACTATTAAAGAAGCCCAAAGCACTACCATACTGGTATGATCAGCATATTGAATATATTAAAAGTAAAAAACTAAAACCCTCTCTTACTTTTTCATACAAAGTAATAAAGGACATGATTAGGTATTTTGTATGGGATTACCGTGATTGCATAATAGCTAGTTACCAATTAGTAACCGAATCACAAAAGGAATATTTTAGTAATAAGTTTCCATACTTGTTTATGCATCTTCAGGGACGACCACATGCCTTTGTCATGGATGATTGGGCGGCAAGATATTATTTTGACGAATATGAAGATGAAACCATATGTCCTGAAAAGCTATTTTTTCAGGATTTTGAAGAATTTGACTGGATTTTAAGTGATTTAACAAAAACATGAAGCCTAACAAATGGGTGCACTTGACCGTTATGTTATGAGTTGACCTATCGTCCTGAAAATACAGGCTTATTAGTCAATATTGCTATATCGGTAATTATCCTATCAAATCAACATGTTGCGCAATTCCGGTTCGGGCAGTCAAAAAAACTGGTTACATAATACCTAAGTTGAGCGATTCTTTTCTGAAAATATACATAACTTACTGATTCTATAAAATTTATTTAAAAATCCATTTTCACCCATTGGGTGAAAGAACTAATTCTAATAAATTTCTGTAATTTCAAAGTAATAAGTCATTTTTGAAATCGAGAATCGCTCAACTTAGGTAATAATAGTGGCCGGGATAAAGTTCCCCGTTGCCGGTACAGCTGTATATTCTTCCTACAGGCTGTCCAGCCAGGTTAAAATTTCATCTTTCTTCTCCCAGTCCACCAGCTCTTCTATTTGGGGGTC